>JAIDYR010000110.1 GCA_029057985.1 Muribaculaceae bacterium
CCCCTTAAAGCCTCAGGATTCTCTTGAGGCTTTTTTCATATCCGGGAGTTAAAACCTTATCACGCCGATGGTGATGGTTGTATTTTGGGAAATCGGGAGAGTAGGTAATCGCCCCCTTAAAGCCTCAGGATTCTCCTGAGGCTTTTTTTATACAATAACATCGAGATCCCCGCGTAGCGTGGGCTATGTCTTGGACTGTTATATTAATACGAATGGATGGGTATATATTTTGCGTCGACATCCGCGCTTAGCAGGATATAATAATCGGGTAGTCGGCACGTTATTCTTATGATGAATTGTAGGAAGTTTGTCATATCATTGTTTTTCATTCTCGTTTTGGGTTTTGCTACCCGAGGGGAGAATGTGCGCATATCCGGTAAAGTTATTGACCGGGATCAGAAACCTGTAGAATTTGCTACAGTTCAAATCAAGGGGACTGCAATCGGTACAAATACTGATCTTAAAGGTCAGTACTCTCTTTCTGTTGCACAGAAAGATACCATTGAAGTGCAATTCTCATGTATAGGATTTCATCGTGTCACTAAAAGACTTATTGATCCTAAGGGTGAAGTGACTCTAAATGCTACTCTTGATTCCAACGATACTGAACTGGCTGAAGTTGAAGTAGTCGGGTTCCGCGGAAACGTCAACGGAATGCAGACTTTCGATAAGGAGAGTTTCAAGACGTCTCCTGATGTTTCCGGAGGTTCGGTAGAAGCAATGATCCAGACTATGGCCGGCGTTAACTCATCTAATGAGATGAGTTCGCAGTATTCAGTCAGAGGTGGAAGCTTCGATGAAAATTCAGTTTATATCAATGGCGTGGAGATTTATCGACCGCAGCTTGTCAGGAGTGGCCAGCAGGAGGGATTGAGTATCATCAATCCTGACATGGTCGGCAATATCAAATTCTCTACGGGCGGTTTCCCTGCTCGCTATTCTGACAAGATGTCGTCGGCTCTTGATATTACCTATAGAGAACCTGAATCTTTAGAAGGCTCTCTCTCGCTTTCATTGATGGGCGGTTCGCTTTCATTCGGACAGAGTACGACAAAATTTTCTCAACTTCATGGTCTGCGTCTGAAGAAAAATAATTCTTTATTGAGCTCTCTTGAGACAAGAGGAGAATATGACCCTCTCTATTTCGATTATCAGACAAACATCACGTATAAACCGACTTCAAAGCTCGCTTTCAATTTTCTGGGCAATATATCACTGAATCATTTCAACTTTAAGCCAGCCGACCGCGAGACTACTTTCGGCACTGTATCCGACACAAAATCATTCAAAGTATATTTCGATGGTGAAGAGAGGGATAAATTCGAGACTTTCCTCGGATCCTTCACTACCACCTTCACTCCCAATCGGGCAAATGCGTTTTCTCTATCGCTGTCAGGATTTCAGAGTAATGAATTTGTCAGCTACGACATTTCGGGTGAATACTGGCTTAATCAGGCGGGCACAGGAGGAGAAGGCGCCGTAGGAGGCGAGCTTGGAGTCGGAAAGTATATGGAACATTCGCGCAATCGTCTTCGCGCAAGTGTATTCCAGATGGCCTTACGCGGTCAGACGGCTATAAGAAGAAATAATCTCTCTTATGGAATTGTTTTTCAGAATGAAAAATTCCATGACCGTACCAAAGAATGGGAATGGCGTGACTCTGCCGGGTATTCGCTTCCCACTCAGCCTGAAGGCGTCCATCTGATATATAACCTGACATCCCGTCAGAATATATCGACCAATAGGGTTGCATTCTATGCTGAAGATGCTCTCTATTTCGATACTCCGAAGGTCTACATAACTCTCAATGCAGGTATTCGCTTTTCATATTGGGACTTCAATAAGGAATTTCTTGTGTCGCCGCGTGTAAATATGAATTTCGTACCTAACGGTCATAATAACTGGAACTATCGTGTTGCCGTGGGAATGTACTATCAGTCGCCGTTCTATAAGGAATTCCGCATGGCGGAAAGTGATGCTCTGGGCAATTCATATATTACATTGAATCGAGATATCAAATCCCCAAGGAGTCTGCAGTTTATATTCGCTACTGATTATACCTTCAGGATGATGAATCGTCCTTTCAAACTGACGGGCGAAGCATACTATAAAAATCTTGCCAATCTTATCTCTTACGAGTACGATAATCTGAAGATCAATTATTCGGGAGTCAATGATTCGAAAGGCTATATAATGGGTCTGGACTTCAAATTGTTTGGTCAGTTCGTGCAAGGTTCGGACTCCTGGATCACTTTCTCCTTAATGAAGACCCGGCAGACACTCAATGGCAAAAAAGTGCCTCTCCCGAGTGATCAGCGATATAGCCTGGGCTTATTCTTCACCGACTACTTTCCGAAATTTCCCAAGTTGAAATTTTCTCTTCGCGGAGTAATCTCCGATGGCCTTACGATGACCGCTCCGCGAGTGACGCGCGATAAGAGTTATTTCCGCGCCCCCGCTTATAAGAGGGTGGATGTAGGATTGAGTTATCAATTAGTCGGCGCGCCTTCCGATGCGCCACGTCCTGATAATTTCTGGAGGCATTTCAAGAGTATCACTGTCGGTCTGGACTGCTTTAATCTCTTTGACATGTCGAACGTCAGCAGTTACTATTGGGTGACGGATGTCAACAATATACAATATGCTGTCCCCAATTATCTGACTCGCCGTCAGTTTAATATCCGGCTTTCAATGGAAATGTAATTATATATAAATATTATGGCACAAAAACCTTCTATTCCTAAAGGCACACGTGATTTCTCTCCTGTAGAGATGGCCCGCCGCAATTATATATTCGATACAATACGCCGGGCTTTCTCTCTGTTTGGCTATAAGCAGATAGAGACCCCCGCGATGGAGAATCTATCCACGCTGATGGGTAAATATGGGGAAGAGGGCGACAAACTTCTCTTTAAGATCCTTAATTCCGGCGACTTCATGAAGGGAGTAAATCAGGAAGATCTGCAAGAAAAGAATCTTGCTCGTCTCACGAATGAAATGTGCGAGAAGGGGTTGCGTTATGATCTGACCGTACCGTTTGCACGTTTTGTCGTTCAGCACAGAGCTGACCTTCAAATGCCATTCAAGAGATTCCAGATTCAACCGGTATGGCGAGCTGATCGACCGCAGAAAGGAAGATATAGAGAATTCTATCAATGCGATGCAGATGTGGTGGGAAGCGATTCGCTGCATAATGAAGTCGAACTTCTTTCTCTGATTGATTACGTCATGGAGCAACTTGGCATCAATGTGGTGATTAAGATCAACAATCGAAAGGTACTTGCCGGGATTGCCGAAGTTATCGGAGCTGAAGACAAACTTGTAGATATTACCGTAGCTATCGACAAGATTGACAAGATAGGATTGGAGAATGTCAATAAGGAATTGCGTGAGAAGGGTCTTTCGGAGGATGCCATTGCCAAACTGGAGCCTATTCTGACTCTTTCAGGAAGCAATAAAGATAAACTTGCTGTTCTTTCCGATCTTCTTTCAGTTTCGGATCAGGGCATGAAGGGGATAGAGGAATTGAAGGAGGTGCTTACCGGCATTTCGGGTCTTGAGCCTAAGGCCGATGTTGAACTTGATGTTTCTCTTGCCCGCGGATTAAATTATTATACGGGCACGATCATAGAGGTAAAGGCCAAGGATGTAGAGATAGGCAGTATTACCGGGGGCGGACGTTACGACAATCTCACGGGTGTATTCGGGATGCCGGGCCTAAGCGGAGTAGGAATATCGTTCGGTGCTGACAGGATATATGATGTTCTGAATCAGCTTGAGTTGTATCCGGCGGAGATTTCAGCTTCAGTAAAAGTCCTTTTCATCAATTTTGGAGAGGAGGAAGCACGCAGGGCAGAGCAGGTGATATCCAAACTGAGACGTGCCGGTATCAGCTGTCAATTATATCCGGATGCCACCAAGATGAAGAAGCAGATGGCATACGCCAATGCGGAGGGGGTGCAATATGTAGCTCTTATCGGAGAGACCGAACTGGCTGAGGGCACTGTAGCACTTAAGAACATGGTTTCAGGCGAGCAGAAAACCCTTACCGTAGATGAGCTTATCAAAACATTGAGCTGAAAATAAATTTTCCAGCATATACGAGAAGCCCCGAACTCAATTGAGTGCAGGGCTTCTCGTATATTATATCAAATGATTATTCGACTCTATAGCAGGGCGGTTAATCACCCCGGTAATATTTCTGAAGATAGCAGCGGGCAATGAAGTCCCGGTTATCCCTTACAAGTCGAGTGTCGTCGTTTCCGGGGAAACGGGCTTCGCAGAGAGCATTATGTTCGAAAGCATAATGAAGCAGATCGGCCGGACATCTGCCTCGTTCGGTCAGCAGATCTATTGAATATTTCTTAGCTATTTCTTCGTTGTAACACGGATTATCAGGGAATTTCAGGCAAGCAGCCACATTCCGGGCTACGAGCATTCCTTTCCGGGGATTGACAAGAATCACAAAATCGCGGCTCTCTTTAAGGACCGGGAGATTCTCGGTCTCCTCCCATCCCAAGACATCAATAAAAAATCGATTAAGTTCATTATATGTAGGAAAGAAAGCGATAGGTGAGCCTCCTGTAGCTGCAATTACTTTCTCATAATATGGATGGAGAGAGACTGATTCGGATTCAGGTTGCTCAGGAGGCATTTCCCCTTTAAGAATCAGAAAAAGCCATTCACGGAGATATAGAGCGAGCGGCCCGGTCGGGTCTTCCATCATTGAGCGTTCAAGTGTAATGCGCAGCAGATCGGTGTTGGCACCTCCCTGCAGTTCGGGATCCTGCATCATCTCGACAAGCGTCATAGCGTAAGCCGGAGTCATCAGATAGCAGTGCATGAACAGCCAGTTGCCGAAATGAAATACTTCATCAGCCTCTTCCGGATTTCCTAATTCAAGACCGCGGGAAATATGATAATCTTCCGGCACCGGTGTCTCCGGGTCATCATATAATCGATTGAGTTCTTTATGGATTACTTCTGCGGCTCGGAGAATGTCTTCACTAAGGGGATTCCACAGGCGTCTTTCTTCAAAGTTCATTGCAAGAGAATACCATAGAAGAAAGCGTACATCCTGGAGATTAAGTTCATGGGGAATGTAACCTTCATCTTCAGAAGTGTCATAGAAAGGGAGCCAACGTCCATACATTTTGCGATGTTGCTCAGTAAACGAGCGGAAGATCCCGCTGTCAGTCAGGATATCCTGAAAATATCCCGTGACTCCGAGCAGAGCGCGTCCTATTACATTATCCGGCCAGCCGCCAAGTAATTCATTCTTCCGTAAGATGTCGCCAAGACGATTTGTCAGACGGAAGAAATATCTGTCGGTGGGAGTTTTCTTAGGGAAACAGGGTTGTCGGAGAAGGAATTGCTGTTCGCTTACTATTTCTTTCATATTTCTGATCTTGCGGTAATTGAACGAGATGCTATTTCAGTAGAGAACCTGTCATTGATCGCAGGCGGAGCTTGATAACTCCGAAAACTGCTTCCCCGAATATTCCGGAATTCATCTTTGAGGTGCCCAATTGGCGATTGACGAAAATGATGGGATATTCCACAATCTTGAAGCCGTGCTTGAAGCTCTTGAATTTCATCTCAATCTGGAAAGCATAACCCTTGAATTCAATCTTATCGAGATTAAGAGTCTCAAGTACACGTCGGCGATAGCAAACGAATCCGGCGGTACTATCACGCAGCGTCATGCCGGTAATCATTCTGACGTAGGCCGATGCGAAATAAGACATCAGCACGCGTCCCATAGGCCAGTTGACCACATTAACACCGCAAATGTAGCGCGATCCTATGCAGACATCGGCATCCTTATCCTTACAGGTATGATATAGATGAGTAAGGTCTTCAGGATTATGGGAAAAGTCGGCATCCATCTCGATGATATATCCGTAATCGCGTTTCAAGGCCCATTTGAAGCCATGGATATAAGCTGTGCCCAATCCGAGTTTACCGGTTCGGGTCTCAAGGAAAAGACGGTCGGGATAAATCTCCATTTTACGCCGTACGGCATCGGCTGTCCCGTCGGGCGAACCGTCGTCAATTATGAGAAGGTCATATCCGTCAGGGAGAGCCATGACGGTATCGATCATTTTTTCGATATTCTCGATTTCGTTGTAAGTCGGTATGATTACGAGTACGTCGCTCATGGAACTTCGTGGTTATTTCGGTTATATTGTTAATAACTTCGTAGGTTATCCGGTTTTTAAGGATAAAGGACCGCATTGGAGAGGATGAATGCTTGGGTATCGGGGCTTTCTCCTTATAAACATACAAAGTTACAAAAAAATTAGCAAGAATATGCTTAGAGCATGGAAAAAGTACTTTCCATGCTCTAATTTTATGAAATTTTGATAGAATCAGAATACTATATTGTATTTTCTCAGGAGTTCGACCGGATGATATGACTCTTTGGCGCGACGGAGGCCGGGGTCGCCTGCGTCGTCTTCCCGATTGATATATTGAATTTCGGGGTGAAGCTCTTTCATTCTTGCTGCGAAAGATTTATTGAGCATTTCAAAGCCGCCCGGAGTGTCATGGAGAGCCTTTTCGATATGCACAAATAGAGTATCTCCTTTGACATCTCCGATAGTGAAACCGAGAACTTCTCCGTGGCCATCCGTCAAGATAGCACCCTCCATAATATCATCGCCGTTTTTCATCATTGCTAGCATCTTACGATTAAGTTTCCGCTCGGCAATAGCCATAGGTGTCCGGTCGCCGTCAATGTCAATTTTATCCATAAATTCGATAGCCATGTCGATTTTCTCGCCCTCGAGAGGAGAAAGTTCGTAATCCGGATAAGCTGCCAGGAATTGATTGACATGGTTGCGTTTTTTTCCATATTTCTTCCCGCATAACGTTGCAAGCGAATCTGCAGAGTATAAATAATCACTCCAATCTTCGAGTGCTTCAATCGATCTTGGATTTAGTGGCTTGAAGTCTTCAAGAGAAGTCTCAGGAACAGCGGAAAATTCCAGCCTAATATTCTCATTCCGACAATATTCTTTCAAAATATCTATTGAGAAATCGAGGGGCATAGCGCCTATCGGCATCGAGAATGCAGGTTTTGACAGATCATCTTCTACTCGTCCTTTAATAAAGAGAGTATCATTAATGATTGAAAACTCATAATTAAAGAAATCAACCCACATCAGTAACCCGGCATATGAGAAGTCTGTGGTTCTGCCCGGGGCATTCTTAAGAATACTCCAAATAGCCGGCATATCTGAATGAGAGATTTTTCGGAAGTCAAGACGTCTTGCGAGTTCCTTAACTGAGGCCTCACGAAAACTGCCTGCGGAGAAATATCTATGTAGGGCCGGAGCCGTAGCGAACGCGGCTGACGGAGAAAGGAGAAGTCTGTGTGTGTTCATAGTGGTGGAGTATATTAAGAGTTTCTAAAGCGAAACGGATGTGTTATTAGTATTAAGAAGGGTTCTATAATTTTTTTCTTTTTACATTAATATAACATTTACAGTTACTATAGAGTTTAATATTCTTTTCGGCGTCGGCTAATGTGGGGATGGGAGCTAAAACATAGACGGTCGGCTCTCGCGAGTCGACCGTCTTCCGTGATTCGTGCAGGATTCAAACCTGCAACCTTCTGATCCGTAGTCAGATGCTCTATTCAGTTGAGCTAACGAACCTTCCACAATCGGGGTAACTGAATCTCTGTATCTCCAATCAAGTTGGGGAGTAGGAGTGGTTGTTTCCCGTTTGCGAGTGCAAAGTTACTGCTTTTTTCTGATTCCACCAAATTTTTTGGCAAAAAAATTAAAAAAACTACTAACATTTATTGCGATTCAAATGAATTAGAATAAATTTAATGGTACTTTATAAAACGGGGTCTTAAAAAGATAGACCCGCCTGAGGAAAATCAGGCGGGTCAATTTTTTTGACGTATTAAAAATATGAATTATTTTTTATTTATTCGAGTCACGCACACTCTTGCGCTACCAGTAATGCCCGGGATAGGAGGGGTCAGCTTGCAGATCTCTACTCTTGACTCTTCAATATAGGCCCATCTTTCGCAAATTATGCAGGTAATGTCGCGGGCTACGGTCTCAAGCAAATTGCGGGGTTTTGCCATTTCGGCCTTAGCTATTTCGTAAAGCTCCGCGTATGAGATAGTCGAAGACAGGTCATCATCATTTGGTCCTGTAATAGGGTAGATTACCGATATGCTTACTTCAAACTCGTTACCGGAGACGCGTTCCTGATCCATTACTCCATGGTGGGCGAAGAAACGGCATTTTTCGAGACTTACAGTCATCGACTCCATTGGAATCATTTAACGGGAATCTTATCTATACGGCGCTGATGACGTCCCCCTTCATATTGGGCGTCAAGGTACGCATCGAGGATTGCTAAAGCTTCATCATAGTTTACGAAGCGAGCCGGCATGACGAGGAAATTGGCGTTATTGTGCTGCTTGGCAAGTTCAGCTATTTCAGGCTTCCAGCATAGAGCTGCCCGGATGCCTTGATGCTTATTGAGAGTCATCTGAATTCCATTGCCTGTGCCACACATGGCTACTCCGAAATTGGCTGTACCGTTCTCAACGGCTTCTGCTGCCGGATGGGCAAAATCGGGATAATCGCAGGAGTCTTCAGAGTTGGTCCCGAAATCCAGAATGTCATATCCTCTCTCTGCGAGATATTCTTTGAGTTGTGATTTAAGTCCGACACCGGCATGGTCGGAGGCCATTGCTATAACTTCCATGTTTTTCTTGGTTATTGGGTTAATTATAATCTTAGTTATCGGATTTTTCGGCGCAAGCGCATATACCGGGAAATAAATTAACTTTGGGGTATTTGATCGTTTTCAATGCGGATGTTAATCTGCTCTATATAGTCGAGGATATCTTCACGTCCGCGTGGCTTTTCACTGGATGTTACGAAAATAGGGGGCAATTCTTCCCATTGCTCTTTGAGAACTTTGCAATAATCGCGTACTTTCTGTTCGCCGGCCACAGAGCCGAGTTTGTCGGCCTTAGTGAAGACGATCGCAAAGGGAACCTCATGTTCTCCGAGCCATTCGAGAAATTCAAGGTCAATCTTCTGAGCCTTATGCCGGATATCGATGAGGACGAAGAGGCAGGCCATCTGAGATCGGCCAAGGATATATCCTTCTATAATCTTTCTTATGGCCTCGCGTTGCTCTTTGCCGCGGGCAGCATAACCGTAGCCGGGGAGATCGACGAGGTACCAACTTCCGTTATTGATATTGAAATGATTGATAAGCAGTGTCTTGCCGGGAGTTTGAGAGGTTTTGGCAAGGCGGGAGCGCGTCAGCATATTGATTAAGGATGATTTGCCAACATTCGAGCGCCCGATGAAAGCATATTCCGGTACAGACGTGTCGGGACACATTCTTACGTCGGGATTGCTTATCTCAAATTTTGCGTTTTTTATTTCCATAGCTTGAAATTAAGAATTGTGGTTTGAAATTAAGAATTGAATAGTTCAGCGTGGAGTGATTGGAGGGCAGAATTTACATCAGAGTCTTCGATGACGAAGGTGATATTGGTCTCCGAGGCCTCTTTGGCTTTAGCAATCACTTTAATACCCGAGTTCTCAAGCACTTCCTCAAGTCGAGTTGTCAGATCAGGAGCCGATTTAATGTTATCTCCTACGACCGCAAGTGAAGCCAAACAATTTTTCATTTCTATGACTTCTATAGAACGGTCCACGAGTTCGGGAGCAAATTCCTCCTTAAGCAATCTGACAGTTTGAAACGCCTCCGCCTCTGACACGACAAAAGAGAAAGCATTCAGAGAATCCGAATGTGCAACAAGGTGAGGAGTTAGTCCTTTAAGCGACAGCGCATTAAATGCACGCCCTGATACTCGAGATTTATCCGAGGCGAAATGTCCGCGCAGAGTAATAATAGCTTCATTACGAAGTGCGGAAACCCCTGCTACGAGTCGACCGTCATTATTTGAATGGTCGGATATGAAAGTGCCGGGGGCTTCCGGACGATGGGTATTCAGAATCCGGATAGGAATATTCTTGTGGAAGACCGGATATATTGTAGGGGGATAGATGACTTTTGCACCAAATGTGCATAAATCCATACTTTCTACAAAAGACATCTCATCAATCACCCTTGCATCCTTTACAATTCTCGGATCTGCTGTAAGGAATCCATCGACATCCGTCCAGATCTGGAGCACATCAGCATTAAGAGCAGCGGCTACAAGGGCTGCGGTATAATCTGATCCTCCGCGACCGAGATTAGTGATCTCGCCGCTATCCTTATCAGCTGAGATGAACCCTCCCATAATAATGGGATATGGACCTGACGAAAGATGCTTTCGGATCAGTGATTCCGTGATATCCGTAGAAGCAATGTTTTTATCAAACCATTTCTCAGTCTTTATGATATCCAAGGAATTGGCGTGATGTGCAGCCGGAATCATATCAGCGACTATGACAGATGACATTCTTTCGCCAAGACTGACAATCTGGGCTAAAGTACGTTCCGGCAGGTCGGCGATCAGAGATACGCCGTCGTAGAGCCGACGCAGTTCACCAAGCAAAGGGGCAATAGCATTTAGAGTGGAGGGGGCGGTTGCGGGGTGAACGACATCTTCGATTATATCAAAGTGTCGTTTAGCCATAGCTTCAAAATCCTCTACATAGGAAGAATCCCCGGAGGCAGCCTTTTTTGCTGTTGCAATTAACCTGTCGGTCAATCCTCCAAGAGCAGATACAACCACAATTGCGTCCGAATCCAGACTTTCTACAATCTTTTTTACATTTTTCAGGCTCTCCGCCGTGCCGACAGAAGTGCCGCCGAATTTCAGTACGATCATTCTATTCGTTTCTTCTTTCGGGAGTGATAATATACCCATTATCCTGCAAAGTTACTAAATTTTTTGCGCTTAAGCAAAAAAAATCGACGGAAGCTAATTGAGCTCCGGATCGGAAGGAATCATGCGCCAGTGGCGATATTCCGGTGATAGAAGAAGGCATAGCTGATGCCATAATTCTTCCCCGTCGAGGTCGAATATCAGATTGGAGTCGATAAGCATCGGCAGAATTCCCCAGGCGCCTGCGGCAGTCTCTGCTTTCAGTTGCTCTTTGCCCCAACCGCTATAACCGAGATAGAAGTGTATCTTATGGTCGAGGTCAACCCGACCCTCCTCAAAGAGGCTTATCATTGCATCATAATCACCTCCGACATAAAGTCCCGGCAGAATTTCAAGGCTCCCGGGTATCAGGTCGCCGAGGGAATGAAGCCAGAACATCCGCTGGAGATCCACCGGACCTCCATGATGCACGAATTGCTTTGCATACTTTCCCGGCATCTTGCATATATCTGATAAAGTGATGTCAAGCGGCCTATTCAGCACGAGTCCGATATGGCCTCCCGATTCATCCTGATCAAGAATGAGGATGGCGGTCCGCTTGAAATTCGGATCATTCAGCATTGGAGAGGAGAGCAGGATCGTGCCTCTTGGAAATTCATCCGAACCTTGTATATCTGAGTGTTTTTGATTTTCTTCTTTCATAACTATATAACGCAAGGAATTAAATTTAAGTTTCAGATGCCGGATTTTTATGGCATAGGCAATCCACGAAAAGATAATAATCCACAAAATGAAAGGGAGTCGGCTTACACAAAAGAGCCGACTCCTTTCTTTTCGTGGATTATTCGATTTAAAAAAGTCCTGAAAGTCTCCTATTAAGTTTTTATCACTTATAGATATACCCTAATGTTACATCCGTATCAGAGAGCAACCTTCACGGCCTTACCATTGATAATCTTGACATAGATACCCTCGGATGGATTGGCAACTTTTATGCCCTGGAGAGTATAATATTGAGCTTCTTCGGATGCCTCTATATTTTCTATGCCGGTGATTGTGCTGTCTTCCAATTCAATGGGATAGAGTTGAAGAGTTGTGTTATAGATTGATACGGCGCAGAGCATATTGTAGTTGCCGGCTTCCTGAGATTCAATGTTAAATTGATTGCGAACTACGATCTTCTGGCCTTCAGGCAAAGTAACCTCAAGATTCTTGCCGTTTTCGGGAGTTGCTTCAGCAAATTCAATCCCTTTGATCCAAACTACCTTATTGACGTCTGCTTCTGTGATTTCAGTAAGAGTTTCGTATTCTACGAGTTCCGGATACGAGGAGGTAGCTTCGGGGAAAGATCCTGTCCATTCAAGCAAGCCGTAGTAGAGTGAGTTGGTAGCTTCCCATCCGCCGGGAATTTGATCTCCTTTATTGTAAACTGTCTTGGCAGCCTGATCATAAAGTAGAGTTACGTTGTCCCATATGTCGGATACGTATGTGTATTTACCATTGGAGTAAACTACAGTGAGGCCGCCTGATACCAGCACTTTGTCGCCTTTATTGGGAGCGAGTTCAATCATTTGAGCGATGTTGGAAGCTGAGGGTACTACTGTAAGCGTGTAAGATGCTTTGCCGGCAGCGTAAGTGTCAGTTTCTTCAGAAGTTGCTGTGATGACGGTAGTGCCTGCGCCTTTTATGACTATGGCGCCTTCAGAATTGACAACAGCTACATTTTCATCGGAAGATGTCCAAGTGATGGCGAGATTGTGTGGATTGGAGAGTACACCCTTAGTGAATACTTCGTCCATGCCTACAGTGAAAGAAGTGGCAGGGAATGAGAGACCTGCAGGTTCCTTACCTGATACATTCGTCTTTTCATACTGGATAGTAAGTTCAGGAATAGCGGAATTTTTTGAAGTCTTGGTATAGGCGATGACTACTTCCGGTGCTCCGTTAGTACTGAACCAGGGATTGTTTTTGTTGAAGGTGATTGCAGCTCCTCCGGTCGAAGAAGTGAAAGAATCCGCATCAGTCGATGTAGTTGAGATATTTTTCAGAAGGTAACCATCAGGGCAAGAGATTACCATTGTGCCACCTCTATACATACGAAGACCATTGGACCACAAGCGGCATCCGGATTCATTTTTTGCATCCGCATCAGTAGTCTTGAAAGTTATGCTGACTGCATCCTGAGTGATGACAGTCCCTTCGTCGATATAATCAGAAGTTGTGCCGGAGAGTCGTTCAAGACCATAAGTCTGATTGACAAAGTCAAACGTTACGGTCTCAGTTTGAGCAGAAGCATACCCTGCGGTAAGTGCTACTGTTGCCAATGAGAGTAAAATTTTTTTCATGTGTAGTTATGTTTTGTTTAATTTTTGGTCAGATAAAGAAACCCTTTGGCCTCGGAAATCTGGCAAATGCAAAATTAGTAAATTTTTTTAATTGAATTATAAAAAATGAAAATAAAAAATCCCTCCCGGATGTTCGGGAGGGATTCTATGAGATTTTTGCAGTGCAAAAAAAGAGTAATTACTTGAGGATTACTTTTGAGGTTTTGCCCTCTGCAACCTTAACATAGACACCGGGAGTCGGATTCTTGACTTCTATACCCTGAAGGTTGAAGTATTTGGCTCCGGCTTCAATATCCTCTATTTCAGCTATGCCTGTAGGATCGTCGTAAGCAACCTTACCCATCAAATAAACATACATTCCGGTATACACTTGATCACCCTTATAGAGATAGAGGGCTCCTCCGAATGGTGTAGCTTCCTTGTTGAGGTCGAATGTAAGAGAATCGGATTGAGTAAAATTCATGGAACTCATTATATCTACAGGAGCCCATCCATCAGCTTCCACCGGCACACGGAGAGGTCCGGGAACGCCGATTTCATCCAACTTATTGGCATAGAAGCCATCCCATCCTTCGGGAGTTGTGAAGGAAACTGTGAGTTTGTCTTTATTTGTTGCACCTGTAATAGTAACGAGGATCTGCCCATCTTCGTCATCAAAATACTGATTGACAGTGACTGCATCGCCATCAGTAGTAATTTCAATCTTAGTCGGGAAATCGGACGGGAGTTCTTCAGGCAGCTCTTCAACGAGAGTGAAGGAGGCAGGATAGAATACGGGTTCCCCATTTCCATTCTTTACCATGATGCCGGTCATGTCATAGATGCCGCGCTTAAGTGCCGTAATACGATTCACAAGCGAGATGACCGCTACTTCGGAGTTATTAGAAAGTTTACCTATGATAAGGCCCTTTTCAGTGGGTACGCCCGGGAGAGTAGCGTTTTTCAGATTTACAACCTTATACTCAGTCACTCCTTCGAGAGTTTCGACATCCTGGAAAGATTCAAACCAGCCATAGGCAGAACCGTTAACGCCGGCGCTTGTCTTCCATACTGTCATGTCGGGGGAAGAGATGTTGGTAGCAATCCATCCTCCGGGGATTACCTTATTCTTTTCAAAGCCGGAGATATTAAGCGACAATCCGTTTTTGCAAAGAACAGCGGGGTTGCCATCATTATCTTCAACAAAGATATAAGCTTCATATAAGTTCGATTCGGTCGCTTCATCGTAATAAGATCCGGTGGTAGCGGCTGCAACTATAAATCCTAGTTTATCGTTGACTTCAACCTTGTCGCCTTCTTCGGGAGCGAGGATAATCAACTGGGGAGCAGTGAATGCTGCGTATTCTATGTTAAGTGTATAGGATTTAGTCTCGGGATCATACGCGGGATCGTCGACGGTAGCGGTTACTGTCACCACTCCCGATTCCTTGAAGGTAAGAGTAGATCCTTCGATAGAGCCGATTCCGTCGTTGGAAAGCGACCATATGATGGGCGCTTCATTGGGATTTTTGATATTTGAAGCGAGATCAAGGGTCTTTTCAGCGAATGATACTGTGATTTCTTCCTTATCTACCGTGAGGTTTGGTATGATAAGGCCGCTGCCCTCTTCCATATAGTAGACAGTTATAGACCTCATGAAAGTATTGCCGTTCACAGTAGCAGCTACTTCTACATTGTCAGCAGTGAAAGTAGCCGGAGCTTCCCAAGTATAGACGTAATCCTGAAGCGAGGAGTTGTACTTGCCATCAGGAAGAATTGTGCCGTTGACAGTAAGGGGATCAATCCATCCGGATACGAATTCAATCTTTTTGATCTGGCGGCCATCGGTAGCTATTGTGAATTTACTTGTGCCTTCTTCCGAAGAGTTAGTCGGGCGAATCTGGAGGCCTTTGGTGGAATAATAGTAGGCCTGAGGAGCTTCTGTCAAAGTCACTGTTATCGGCTCTGAAATGATATCTCGAGGTGTTTCCAGCTTGGTGACAGTGTTTAAAGTCGCACCGAGCGCTTTAGCGAAGTCAAGAGAAGAATTCTTTTCCACCATAGGCTTGGGCGCTTCGCCTTCTTTATATTCGATGGGATAGAAGTAGACTGTCTCTTTACCTCCTATTGTGCGGACAACAACAGCGCCGAGTATATCGTAAGCACCTGCGGGTTGCACCGGAGCGCCGAGGTAGTTCATAATGACCACGGGCATATCGAGAACTTTCAAGTCGACCGACTGCCCGGATTTCGGAGTAGATTCCTCAAAGACTACACTCTTAAGCCATACTACTCTTGCAGCGTCTGCAACCGACACAACAGGGACCTCGGGATAGGTCACTTCTACGGTAGAAGCTTCAGCAGCCGGCAGCGTGCCTGTCCATGTGACATTGCCGGAGATGGTATTGTTTGTTGCAAACCAACCTGCCGGGATTACGCTTCCGGTCTGATATTCTCCAACCTCGAAGGAAGTCTTAATGGCAAGGGCATTCCCTTCGGGATCAATGCCCCAGATCAATTCATTGTTTTGATTTGCGTAAGTTACTGTGATGGGGAAGTCGATCTTGACTACGTCAGCAGCGGCGGGCGCTAAGGAAATAAGCTGAGCAGCCGAGGTGGCAAGTGGGGTCACGCTTAGTACGTAAGAAGCCATCCCTGACGCATATTCGTCATTTCCTTCTGTAAATGCAGTGATAGTAGTGATGCCTCCTCCGACCAAAGTCACAGCGCCTGTCTCATCAACTGTAGCGACCGCAGGCTTTGTGGAGGACCATGTCACAGGGAGATTGTTGGGATTGAGAAACTCCGGAGCAGTGAACGGTTCTCCATAGACAGCCGATACATTAGTCGATGAGAATGAAAGACCGGCTTCCTTCAGGTCGGAAGATCCTTCTGAATAGGTGACGTTAATTGTTTTTATATAAGTAGTCACTTCAGGTTCTCCAAAAAGGAATTCTACAGAATTCTTTGCTCCCTCCCAAATAAAAGTTGAGGTTTGTTCAGACTTGCCGTCGACAGTGATCTCCATCCAGGCATTACTGAGAGTGACCTCAACTTTACTGATGATTCCGCCGGGAGCCGATATTGTCATTGCATGGTTAGAACCGGAAGCAAGGATCTGCATGCCGGAGTTTGTCACCATCTTATTAAAAGCAAGTGACCATCCGCCGTTGCCTCCGGCTGTGAAAGTAATTTCCACGCCTTGATCCGAGATTTTGCATGGGTCTTCGAGAGCAGCCGGATTATTGCCTGTGCTGCGTGGCATGCCATACACGGAACCATTACCTGTAAAGGTAAAGTTCGCCTCCGCTGCCATCGCGCCGGATACGGCTAAGACCGCTGACGCTAATGATAGAAGAAATTTTCGCATAGTTAAATATTATTAGTAATGGAATAGATTGAGTGGTAAATCCGAATCAAGCATGATATATGTCCGCGATCCGGGAATTGAAGATTGGCAGAATAAATATCCGTTCTCTCGCGAAAGGATATTAATCAGAAGATAGACTAAAAAGCCTTCCAAAAAGCCGACAAAGAGCCTTCCATCGGCAAAGTTATTAAAAAAATCGAAAATGACAAATTTTATTTACTTTATATTTTAGTGTTATGGTCTTACCCCGCACCTTCCACAGCCGGAATAACCTTTATTCAAAGTATCAGATAAAGCGATAGACTATAAACATATCTACGGAGCATCCGTCGCTGATATGCCAATCCGGCAGAGTCCCACCCTTGAGGAAGTTAGCTTTGTGGAATAATTCTATAGACCCGTAATTATTTGCTAATATTTTAGCCCCGAGGATTCTGAGCCCAAGGCGTCGGCGGGCATAAGCAACTCCAACTTCTATTGCTTCAAGAGCGTAGCCATTGCGTCGGAGCTCGGGAAGGATATATATTCCTACGAAAGCTCTGCCGTGGATGAAAGAGATGTCGTATAAGTCAAGGATTCCGATTGTCTGCCGATTCTCTTTCTCCTCTATTATGAGTCGAAGCTGGCCGTCGGTCACAGGGTCAGCTCGGTAATTTTCGGCATACTCTCTCAGCAAATGCATTGAAAAAGGAGCGAGGGAATCCGAATGATCCCAAGCTTCCATATCATTCTCGGCCCGATAAAAAAGATCGGCATCCTGTGGTTCTACGGCTCTTAGTTTTAAGGTCATTGCTAGGTTTTAATTTCCAAATGGTACGCGATTGATAATGGAGCGTCCGAGCGTTAGCTCGTCGGTAAATTCGAGTTCGTTGCCAATGCTGATTCCGCGGGCAAGGATAGATACCTTGACTCCGGTCTCAGCGAGACGCCGAAATATGTAAAAGTTGGTAGTGTCTCCTTCGATGGTGGGATTCAGAGCGAGGATAACTTCCTTTATGTCTTCATTTTTTACCCGTTCTACGAGGGAATCAATCTCAAGATCTGAGGGAGAAATTCCATCAAGAGGTGATATTACACCTCCCAACACATGATAGAGACCTGAAAATTGTCGTGTCGCTTCAATAGTCAGTACATCCTTTACAGATTCCACTACGCAGACCGTCGCGGGATCGCGTCGCGGATTGGAGCAAAGTTCACAAACTTCGTTTTCGCTGATATTATGACATTTCTTGCAATATCTGATCTTGCGCCTCATTTCTATGAGAGATTCTCCTATGCCTACTGCTACATTCTCCTCCTCACGGAGAAGATATAAGGCTAATCGAAGAGCAGTCTTGCCTCCTATTCCCGGAAGCTTGGAAAGTTGCTCTACAGCATTGTCAAGGAGAGATGAATTATATGATGGATTCATTTGTCAGAAATGAAATTATTCAGTAATTTTGTACAGAATTAACCTACTATTCCGATTCTCGGAAACATGGTTCGGGCAAGGGGAGATGATAATAATAAAATAACGAATAAATGCTGGATTATATTGCAGGCGAAATTGCCGAACTTCAACCTACAGTTGCGATTGTCGATTGTGGCGGACTTGGCTACGAAATTAATATTACACTGATCGACTATGGGAAACTTCAGAATGAGAAGCGGAAAAAGTTTTATGTCCATGAAGCCATCCGGGAAGATGCTCATATTTTATTCGGCTTTATTGAAAAGCGCGACAGAGAGCTTTTCAGATTGCTCATCAGCGTCAGTGGCGTAGGAGCGAATACGGCCCGACTGATTCTCTCTTCTCTTACGTCAGATCAGCTTTCCGAAGCCATTGCGAGCGGCAATGATAAACTTCTGAAAGGTGTAAAAGGCATCGGAGGCAAGACAGCTCAGCGAATAATCGTTGATCTTAAGGATAAAATAAATATAGACGTGTCAACGTTAAATATTCAGACGCCTCTATCCGATGACGCCTATAAGGATGCTCTGGCAGCTCTCGTCATGCTGGGATTCACTCAGGGCCCGAGTCAGAAAGCCTTACAGAAGCTTTTCAGTCAGTATCCCGATCTGACTACTGAGAAAGCAGTGGCTATGGCGCTGAAGATGCTGTAATTTTTAGGTGTGTTTGAGGTGTCATAGTTTATGTTTACGGGGTTAGGATCCGTAAACTGGGAGACGGGATTTATGGAGGCAGGATTTTGTGGAAGGTCAGGAGTCCTGATGATTCCTTGAGAATTACTTAACAATGACATCTTTGAGACGATATTCGACATTGATGAGAACTTTCAAGCCGTTGGCAATGGTGATATTGCTGACGGCTATTATCGTGTCGATTGCCTCAGTCAGTCATAACTCGCGCGGCCAATATAAGAAATCCGAACTCGCTCCCCCGCCGCCTCCTCCTGTGCAGGGGCAGGCCAATCGTGTCGACAAGGGGAATTTAGGCTCCACGAATATTCCCGACAGTATTATTCTTCCGGCTCCGGTCAGTCCTACATTACCCCGAGGTTATGCCGACTATCTTGGTCAGGAATATGCAGCCGATCTCACAGATCCGCGAAATATTTCTACCCAAGCCGAGTATGACCCAAGCACCGGAATGTATATTCTTCATACCCGACTTGGGGAATCTGATATAATCACTCCTTATATGATGACCCCGGAGGAGTATAATGCTTCTGTCAATCGAAGGGAGATGTATCAATACTTTCAGCAGCGCAATTCCGTAGCGCAGCAGGAGTCAGAGAAGCAACCTTTCAATATCCTTGACATGAACTTCGCTCTCGGCCCGCTTGAGAAAGTTTTCGGCCCCGGAGGTATCCGTCTTACTACCCAGGGGTCTATTCAGCTTTCGATGGGTATAAAGAGCAACAAGACTGACAATCCGGCCCTCTCGCTGAAGTCGCGCCGTAAGACATATTTCGACTTTGACCAGAAGATTCAGGCTACCATCGGCGCATCCGTAGGCGACAAGTTGAAGTTCAATATGACATATAATACTGATGCTACATTTGACTTCGACTCCAAGAATCTGAAACTCGCCTATGAGGGTAAGGAGGATGAAATTATAAAGAGTATTGAAGCCGGCAACGTGTCGATGACCACCGGCTCGTCGCTTATCAGAGGCGGCACTGCATTATTCGGAGCAAAAGCAAAGCTTCAGTTCGGCAAACTCACTATTACCGGCCTTCTTTCCCAGCAGAATTCAGAATCAAAGACCATCAATACGACCGGCGGCGTGCAGACTACTAAATTCTCCATCCGAGCCGACGAATATGATGCCAACCGACATTTCTTCCTGTCTCAATACTTCTTTAATAACTACGATACTTTCGCATCCCGGTTGCCTCTTGTCAATTCCGGGATAAGCATTACCCGAATTGAAGTATGGGTGACCAATAAGAACTCCAACTATCAGGAGAGCAGAAACTTTGTGGCTTTCATGGACTTGGGAGAAAACACTGATCTTGCGAGCGACTATTGGGTACCTAATCATACTCTTGCTATCCCGACCAACAGTTCCAATAACCTGCTTGACGTAATCAAAACTCAATATCCCGAGGCCAGAAATATCAATAGCGTGACAAGCGCACTCGAGCCCTTGCGTGCTTACGGAATTTCAGGCGGCCGGGATTATGAGAAAGTGGAGAGCGCACGCCTGCTCAAATCCAACGAATATACCCTCAACTCCCAGCTTGGATATATCTCGCTTAAGCAGGCTCTTAACTCGGATGAGGTACTGGCAGTAGCTTTCGAATATACTTACAACGGCAAAGTCTACCAAGTCGGAGAGTTTTCAAGCGACGTAACTCAGACCGATCAGTCGCTCTATCTTAAAATGCTTCGCGCCACGACAATCTCTACGAAGCTTCCGATGTGGAAGCTGATGATGAAAAACGTCTATAATCTCGGAGCTTATCAACTTCAACAGAAAAATTTCAAACTGAATATCAAGTACCTTTCGGACACAACGGGTACTGAAATCACATATCTGCCCGTAGGGGATATCTCCAACAAGCCTCTGCTTCAGGTCATGAATCTTGACCGTATTGACTCCAATCAGGAGTCCAATCCCGACGGCTTCTTCGACTATATAGAAGGATATACCGTCCAGTCACAGAACGGCAGAATAATATTCCCCGTGGCCGAGCCTTTCGGTCATCATCTTGAGCGAAAAATCGGCAATCAGGCTCTGGCAGCTCCGTATGTGTTTCAGGAATTATATGATTCTACCCTTGTAGTTGCTAAGCAATTCGCCGACAAAGACAAATATTCACTGGTCGGAGAATATCAGGCCAGCAATGGCGCTCAGATCCGGTTGAATGCAATGAATGTGCCCCGTGGATCGGTAGTCGTAACGGCAGGAGGTGCGGTCCTCCAGGAGAATACTGACTATACCGTCGACTACTCCATGGGTATCGTCACCATCACCAACCAGAGTATCATCGATTCGGGCACAAATGTCAGTGTGACGCTGGAAAATCAATCGATGTTCTCCATGCAGCGGAAGACTCTTCTCGGTCTTGACGCACAGTATCGTTTTTCAAAAGAATTCACACTCGGGGGTACGCTTCTGCATTTCTCCGAGAAAGCATTGACAGAGAAAGTTAATCTCGGCGACGAGGTCATTAATAATACCATGTGGGGTCTTAATCTATCCTATAATAAAGACTTCATGTGGCTGACCAATCTTATTAACAAAGTTCCGACGATTAACGCTCAGTCTGCATCTTCCCTAAAACTAAATGCGGAGTTTGCTCAGCTGATTCCTCATAAACAGAAAAGCGGCTCAAATAAGGGCTCATCTTTTATCGATGATTTCGAATCGACGCAGACAGGCGTCGATCTGCGGTCGCCCTATTCATGGTTTCTTGCGCCGACTCCTTATGACGGCGGTGCTGATGCCCTGTTTCCGGAAGCCGCATTATCCAATAATGTGGATTACGGCAAAAACCGCGCTCTTCTGGCATGGTATTATGTCGACCGCCTCTTCACTCAGAAGAACTCATCCTCTATACCCGGCTATCTGAAAAATGACCTCAAACAACTCTCAAATCCATATGTCCGCGAAGTCAAGGTGACAGAGATTTTCCCCAATCGCGAGATTGTTTACGGTGAGCAGAACCTCATCCAGTGTCTTAACTTGAGTTTCTATCCCAAGGAGAGAGGACCGTATAATCTTGACGCCGACAACATCGATCCTGACGGCAATCTTCTTTATCCCGAACGCCGCTGGGGTGGGATCATGCGCAAGATGGACAATACAAATTTCGAGAACTCCAATGTTGAGTACATTCAGTTCTGGATGATGGATCCATTCCTTGACGATGAGAATCCCAACCGTGAAGGAGGCGACCTATACTTCAATTTCGGTGAGATTTCAGAGGATATCCTTAAGGATGGAATGAAGAGTTACGAAAATGGTATTCCAATTGATGGAGATACTCAATTCATTACTGAGACTAACTGGGGACGTGTGAGTCGACAGACCTCTCTGACGTATGCCTTTGAGAATGCCCCCGATGCCCGTCCGAAGCAGGACGTAGGACTCGATGGCCTTCCGAACGATGATGAGTATAACTTCTCTTCCTATAAGGATTATCTCGACAAGCTACGCACCAAACTTTCTCCGACAAAAATCGCCGAGCTCCAGGAAATTCCCTGGTCGGCTTTCAATGACCCCGCAGGCGACAACTATCATTTCTTCCGCTCAGACTATTACGACGCCACCCGCGCCTCAATTCTTGAGCGCTATAAGCACTATAATGGCGTCGAGGGCAACTCTCTTTCCCCCGACCAGAGCAGTAATCCGCAATATCAGTCTTCACGTACAGTGCCTGACGTCGAGGATATTAATCAGGATAATACTCTTAATGAGTACGAACGCTACTTCCAGTATAAAGTCTCTATCCGTCCGGAAGATCTCGAGGTCGGAAAGAACTATATTGCCGACAAGCAGACTTCATGGGTGAATACCCGGGCCGGCGAGCAGGAAGTGACGTGGTATCAGTTTAAAATTCCGTTGTCGTCGCCCGACAAGGTTGTAGGAGGAATCAATGACTTCTCCACTATCCGCTTTGCCCGCATATTCATGACAGGTTTCCGTGAGGTGACACATCTCCGGTTCGCAACGCTTGAGCTCGTGCGCGGCGAATGGCGCGATTATCAGTTTAATCTCAACAGCCGTAATGATTCTCCTGCCGAGGGCGAACTCGACATGTCGGTTGTCAATATCGAGGAGAATGCCGGAAGAGAACCTGTCAACTATGTTCTGCCTCCGGGTGTGGATCGTATTCAGGATCCCGGTCAGTCGCAAGCTACCCAGCTTAACGAACAGTCGCTTCAGCTCAAACTCACCGGATTGCAACCCGGTGATGCACGCGGCATATACAAGAATACCCAGCTCGATCTGCGCGTCTATAAACGCCTGCAGATGTGGGTACATTCAGAGGCCTTGATCGGCGATCCTACTAATCTTCAGGATGGCGACCTGACAGTCTTCATCCGCCTTGGATCTGACGTAAAGAATAACTATTACGAATATGAAGTCCCTCTCGCAATTACTCCCGCAGGGCGCTACAATAACTTCAATTCTGCCGATCGAGCCAAAGTATGGCCGTTGAGCAACCGTATGGACATTGATCTTTCGGTCCTGACCGACCTTAAGACTCAGCGTAATCATGACAAATCGGCCGGAGTAGCCGGAGTAGGCTATGCTCAGCTCTTCACCGGACGTGATCCCAATAATGCGCATAATCAGGTAGCTGTGATGGGTAATCCGTCGCTCTCCGATGTCAGAGTTATGCTGGTCGGAGTGCGCAACCGTTCGGCTTCGGTGAAGGATGGAATTGTCTGGGTAAACGAAATGAAGGTGACAGATTTCAATGAAGATGGAGGATGGGCCGCTAAGATCAATGCGAATCTTGCAGTTTCCGATATCGCCAATGTCAACTTCTCTTTCCATAAGGAGACTGATGGCTTCGGAGGAGTCGATCAAGGACTCGCTTCCCGACGTCTTGACGACTATCAGCAATATAACGTGGCTGTTCAGGGCGACCTTGGTAAACTTCTTCCGGAGAAGGCGAAGCTTGCCGCTCCTATTTACTACTCAAAATCTCAGGAGACGACCACTCCTAAGTATAATCCTCTTGACCAGGATATCCTTCTCAAGGATGCCCTTGATGCCGCCGCTACAAAGCAGGAGCGCGATTCTATCAAGAATTATGCCGTCACAAAGAATATTTCGGAGAGTTTCTCCATCTCAAATCTGAGGTTCAACGTGACGTCAAAGGTGCCCATGCCCTGGGATCCCTCTAACTTTACGCTTGCTTTCTCCTTCACAAAGCAGAAGAATTTTGATCCTACCACGGAGTATCGTTACACCAACGATTATCGAGGATCTTTCCAATATTCCTATGCTCCGGTCATCAAGCCTCTCAAACCCTTCGGCTGGATTAAAGGTAAGAGCAAGAATGCTAAATTCCTTCGTGAATGGCAGATCAACTGGCTATTCAGCAATCTGACATTCCTTACCTCAATGACGAGGTATTATTACGAAGAGCAGACACGAAGTGAGATTGACGTCGATTTCCAGTTGCCGGTGCAGGTCAGCAAGAATTTCTATTGGAATCGTCAGCTTTCTCTGAACTGGAATCCAATCCAGAGCCTTCAGCTGAGCTTCAATTCCAATACAACAGCGCGTATCGAGGAGACACTTGGAGCCGTCAACAAGCGTTTGTTCCCGGATAAATATCGAGATTGGAAAGATACTGTCCTCAGTTCGATACGCGGTCTTGGCACTCCCTGGAACTATAACCAGACATTTACCGGCACGTATCGCGCACCTTTCAATAAGATTTCTTTCCTCGACTATCTGACGGGATCGATGACTTATACCTCCACTTATCAATGGGATAAGGGGTCGACTATTGATGGCATATATCTCGGTAATTCAATTCAGAACCAGACTACTTGGAACGGCGACGCACGTCTTAACTTCGAGACTCTCTTCAACAAGTCGAAGTATCTTCAGAATATCAATAAGCGATTTGCTTCCTCTAATCGGAATTCGAATAAAAAGAATGCCTCGATGAAGACTCCCAAAGGGAAGAAATTCGAACGAGCCTATACGCTATCGATGGATACTACCACGTTGGTGGAGCATAATCTGAAGACAAAAAAAGTGAAGTTTAATGCGACGGCCAATGGCAAGCCTGTCACATTGAAGACCCGCATTATCGACGACAATAAGGTTGAAATCCTGTCAAAGGGAAAGACAAATATCAAGGTTATTATAACCGAAGATATTAAGGATAAATCGATCAACAAAGTCGCAGACGAGATCGCCCAGCATACGCTGCGCTTCCTGATGATGCCCCGCTCGGCAAGTTTCAGATTCCGGAATACCCATTCCCTCAATCTTCCGCAATTCTCTCCAAATGTCGGCGATATCTTCGGTCAGTCTACCGCTTATGGCCCGATGACTCCCGGACTGGATTTCGCGTTCGGCTTCTATGATGAATCTTACGTCAACAAGGCTCTCGAACGCAATTGGCTCCTGACTGATAACAATCAGGTCTCTCCGGCAGTATGGAACCAGACTAAGGAATTCAATTTCGAACTTACCTTAGAGCCTATCCGCGGACTGAAGATAACCCTGACCTCCAATCTGACTGATTCGCGTACGCGCCAGGTACAATTTATGTACGAAGGGATGCCGACTGCGCGCACCGGATCTTACACCAGGACTCACGTAGCATTGGCCACTGCGTTGCGCGGCTCCAAAGCTGAGAATGGATATGCATCACAGGCATTTACGCGATTCCTGGAATACATACCTCAGGTGGCAGCCCGTTATGAAGCTCAGTACAGAGGTATGAATTATCCGACAGCAGGCTTTATGGAAGGCAATCCTCTCGGTGGCACTACCTATAATCCTGAAGTCGGAAGCGTAAGTCCGACAAGTTCGGACGTGCTTATCCCGGCATTTCTCGCAGCATATAGCGGAGGTAATCCTCAGCGTGCGACTCTGGATCTTTTCCCGGGTCTGTCATCGATGTTACCTAACTGGAAAGTCACTTACGACGGATTCCTCCAGATGGGCAATATGAAGAAAATATTCAAATCATTCACCGTCAGTCATGCCTATCAGTGTACGTATCAAATAGGCAATTACGATTCATATCTTGACTGGCAGGGCGTGAACGGTGATTTTGGTTTCACACTTGATACGCAGACAAATCAGCCTGTGCCTTCGTCGCCATATAATATATCAAGTGTAGCCATCACGGAGAAGTTCGCACCTCTCGTAGGAGTGAAGATGACATTCCAGAATGATCTTTCCGTCAATGCCGAGTATAAAGATTCGCGTACGCTAAATCTGAATTCGTCGGCCGGACAAGTGGTAGAGACCACTTCTCGCCAGCTTACATTGGGAGCCGGATTTAAGATCGCTAACTTCAATAAGATTATCAAGATCGGAAGTTCGCAAGGTAATGTCAGCAATGACCTTTCGCTTAATCTGGATGTGTCATACGCCAACAACTCCAGCCTTATACGCAGAATCGAGACCGCGTTTACTCAAGCCACGCAGGGTACTCGTACGTTCTCGATCAACTTTATGGCAAGCTATATTCTGAGTAAGCGTATAACTCTTAACGCATTTTTCGATCACCAGGTCAATACGCCTCTGGTCAGCAATACGGCATATCCTACAACTAACTCGAATTACGGAGTTAGTGTCAACGTCTCTCTTGCAAGATAATCTTCTACGGTCGTCAGGACCATGTCAAATAAAAAAGAAATCATCTGAGTCGACTCAGATGATTTCTTTTTTATTAATTTAGTGTGAGTATATTCAGGCTTCTTCAGAAGGGTTTACAACTGTCGGGATGCTTACGGTAGCCGGAGCGGCCTGCGAAGCGAAATTCTGGCTTGGAACTTCTGCGCGGAATTTTGCTTCCCATCCGAGAGCAGAGGCTCCGAGGACAGCCGCGTCACTTTCCTTAAGCTCGGAAAGAATGATTTTTGTCTTGCCCTTGAAAGTAGGGAAGAGAGAAGCTTCGAAAGTTTCGCGGAGAGGACGCATCAGGAGATCGCCACTCTTCGCAAGGCCGCCGAAGAGGATTATTGCCTGCGGGCTTGAGAAAGCAACCATATCAGCGAGTGCTTCGCCAAGAATGGTAGCGGTATATTCAAAGATTTCTTTTGCGAGTTTATCGCCTGCTACGGCTGCGTCATAGACATCCTTGGAAGTTATTGCTTCAATGTCGAGGTTACGGAGCAACGAAGGATCGGTGCGGATCTCAAGGAATTCACGCGCGGTTCGAGCCACGCCGGTAGCGGAGCAATATGCCTCAAGGCAGCCTGTGCGACCGCAGCCGCAGACGCGTCCGTTGTTGCGTTTCATCACAACGTGGCCGAGTTCGCCTGCGAAGCCGTCATGGCCATATACGAGCTGGCCATTGACCACGATGCCGGATCCGACGCCGGTGCCGAGAGTAATCATGATGAAGTCCTTCATTCCGCGGGCAGCGCCATAGGTCATTTCGCCGAGAGCGGCGGCGTTGGCGTCATTAGTGACAGCTACGGGAATGCCGTTGAAAGCCTTGCTTACTTTTTCTGCGATAGGAATTATGCCGTTACCCCAGGGAAGATTGGGCGCGTTCTGGATCTCGCCTGTATAATAGTTGGCGTTAGGAGCGCCTATGCCGATGCCTTGCAGAAGTCCTTCAGCATCATTAAGACGGAGCAGACGCTCAACCTCAGTATGAAGTTCAGCGATATAATCGTCGAAATTGGAATGTTTGCGAGTCTTGATAGAATCACTTGCCACTACATGGCCGCGCGCGTCGACAATGCCAAACACTGTGTTAGTGCCGCCTATATCGATGCCGAGTACATACGGTTTGCTCATTTCTCTGTTAAATTTTTTACAGGTCTGTATATATGTTTGTAATTATCAAGTTTTTCATGCGTATCCGTTGTCAGTATCAAACCTAAGGATTGGATCCTGCGCACACGTATGTAACTGCAAAGATAAGCAAATTTTTTGAATATCTATGTTTAAATAGAAAAAAACGCACTAAAATCTCATCTTCCGGCTATATATTGTCAAATATTTAGTTTCTGATAATCTTATTGCCCTTCTTCTGCGTTAGTTAAATATGAAAGAGTGAATAAAGGGAATTAGATTATCATAAGTGATAATATTCTGTAGGATTCATTTATATATAATTTATTAAGATTCATTTATATATTATTAATATGGATATAAAGATGCATTTTGACCATTTCAATATCAATGTGACTGATATGGATGCGTCAATAAAATTCTATCACGACAATCTCGGCCTTAATGAAGTAGGAGAAATCAAGGCTCCTGACGGGTCATTTGTCATCAAATATCTTTCCTCTCCGGGCAATGATTTCCGCCTTGAACTGACATGGCTGCGTGATCACAAAGGGCCTTATGAACTTGGAGAAAATGAATCCCATCTGGCCCTGCGTTATGAGGGAGATTATGACGAAATCCATGAATTTCACAAGAAGCAGGGAGTAATATGCTTCGAAAATCCGTCGATGGGTATCTATTTCATTGCCGACCCGGATGATTATTGGATAGAAATTCTTCGCCAACATAAGGATTGAAGCAAACTTCATGCGTCATTCAATTGTTAAATAATAGAAGATTTACATTACTATTGTATATTAACTAAACAGAAAATACTATGAATTTCAACAATTTCACAATCAAATCCCAGGAGATTGTGCAGAAGGCGATCGATCTGACCCGCCAGGCTGGTCAGCAACAGATTGAACCTGTCCACATTCTCAAGGCCATGATTTCCGAAAGTGAGTCGATTCTGAACTTCATATTCCAGAAGCTTGGTGCGAGTATGCCGGCTGTGGTTCAGGCTGTCGACAAGGAAATCTCTTCGCTGCCCAAAGTGAGCGGCGGCGATGTCTTTCTGAGTCGTGAATCAAACGAAGCGATGCAGAAGGCTGTCGACTTCTCGAAGTCGATGGGAGATGAATATGTCTCTGTGGAGGCCATGCTTATGGGCATCCTCCGCACTAAATGCAAGGCCTCTCAGATTCTTAAGGATGCCGGAGTAACCGAAAAAGGTCTTGAGGCAGCCATAAATGATCTCAGAAAAGGAAATAAGGTAAAAGATCAGAGTGCGGAAGAGTCTTATCAGGCTCTCTCCAAATACGCTATCAATCTTAATGACCGTGCGCGCAGCGGAAAACTCGATCCGGTCATCGGGCGTGACGAAGAGATCCGTCGCGTGCTTCAGATCCTTTCCCGACGCACTAAGAATAACCCGATGCTTGTGGGCGAACCGGGCACCGGTAAGACCGCTATCGCAGAGGGTCTTGCACAGCGAATAGTGCGTGGCGATGTGCCGGAAAACTTGAAGTCAAAGCAGATCTATTCTCTTGATATGGGTGCGCTCGTAGCAGGCGCCAAGTATAAAGGTGAATTCGAGGAGCGCCTGAAAGCGATAGTCAATGAGGTCACTCAGAGCGACGGCGAGATCATCCTCTTCATAGATGAGATTCATACTCTCGTAGGAGCCGGTAAGGGTGAGGGCGCGATGGATGCCGCCAACATTCTTAAGCCGGCGCTGGCACGCGGCGAATTGCGTTCGATTGGAGCTACTACTCTGGATGAGTATCAGAAATACTTCGAGAAGGATAAGGCTCTTGAGCGCCGATTCCAGAAAGTTATGGTAGATGAGCCGGATGAGATGTCGGCCATCTCTATCATGCGCGGTCTGAAAGAGCGTTATGAAAACCACCATAAGGTGCGTATCAAAGATGAGGCTATCATAGCTTCTGTGCAGCTCTCAGTGCGATATATAACTGATAGATTCCTCCCGGATAAGGCTATTGACCTCGTCGATGAGGCCGCTTCGAAACTTCGTCTGGAAATGGACTCGATGCCGCAGGCACTTGATGACGCAGCGCGCCGGATAAAGCAACTTGAGATAGAGCGCGAGGCCATTAAGCGGGAAGGCGATGATTATAAACTCAAGCAGATTGATGAGGATCTTGCCAATATCCGGGATGAAGAAAAGGCTCTGAGAGCTAAATGGAAAGCTGAGAAGACTGAAATCGATAAGATTCAGCAGGCAAAGATCGACATAGAGCAGCTAAATATAGAAGCCGATCGCGCAGAGCGTGAAGGTGATTATGCCAAAGTGGCAGAGATCCGTTACTCCAAGATTAAGCAGAAGCAGGATGAGATAGCCTCGACTCAGGCTAAGCTCGTAGAACTTCAGGGCGAAGGAGCCATGATCAAGGAGGAAGTCGACGCGGAGGATATCGCAGAAGTAGTATCCCGCTGGACAGGTATTCCGGTTAAGAAGATGGCTCAGAGCGAAAAGGAAAAACTTCTACATCTCGAAGAAGAACTTCATCGCAGAGTGGTAGGTCAGGACGACGCCATTCGCGCGGTATCAGATGCAGTACGCCGTTCGCGTGCAGGTCTTAACGACCCGCGTCGACCTATAGGTTCGTTTATCTTCCTCGGCACTACCGGCGTCGGAAAGACAGAGCTTGCCAAGGCTCTTGCTGAATATCTCTTCGATGACGAAGATATGATGACGCGTATCGATATGTCGGAGTATATGGAGAAACACAGTGTGAGTCGTCTTGTAGGAGCGCCTCCGGGATACGTCGGTTATGATGAGGGTGGTCAGTTGACAGAGGCCGTGCGTCGTAAACCTTATAGCGTGGTTCTTTTCGATGAGATAGAAAAGGCTAACCCGGATGTATTCAATATCCTGCTTCAGGTGCTTGACGATGGACGTCTGACAGATAATAAGGGTCGCTTCATCAACTTTAAGAATACGATCATCATCATGACCTCAAATATGGGATCTGATATAATCCGCGAAAACTTCCAGGGCTTTGCCGATAAGAAGGAAGCTGAAAAAGAGGAGATCATATCTCGGACCAAGCAGGATGTAATGGATCGTCTGAAGCAGATTATCCGTCCGGAGTTCCTGAATCGTATAGATGAGACAGTAATGTTTACTCCTCTGGATAAGAATGATATTCAGAAGATAGTAGATATTCAGGTCAACAGCGTGCGCAAGATGCTTGCATCCAATGGAGTGCAACTCCAGATTACTAAGCCGGCTCTCGAACTTCTTGCCGAAGATGGATATGATCCTGAATTTGGTGCTCGTCCTGTCAAGAGGACAATCCAGAGGATGGTGCTCAATCAGTTGTCGAAGGATATTCTGGCTCAGAAAGTCGATAACGCCCATCCGATCGTAATCGATCGTGAAGGCGACGACCTCGTATTCCGCAACGAATAAGACTTCCCATTATATTTACGAATATATATATCAGAATTAAGAAAGGATTCAGACTCGTGCGAGTCTGAATCCTTTCTTAATTCTGATATCCGAAGTGTCCGAATCAGAAAGCCGGATGCGCTTAGAAAACTTTCAGCTCTTTGTAGAGCTGATGGATTGGAAGACCCATTACATTGTAATAGCTGCCGTCGATTTTTTCTACGGCTACTCCTCCGATCCATTCCTGTATTCCGTAGGCCCCGGCTTTATCAAGAGGGTGAAAATTATCTACGTAATATAGTATCTCATCTTCCGACAGAGTGCCGAATTTAACATAGGTAGTAGAGGAGAAGGAGGTACGCTGCTCTTTTGTGGCGATTGTCACTCCCGTGATTACTTTATGAGTATTCCCTGACAGTGATTTGAGCATTTCGACCGCGTCATCAGCGGTATGAGGCTTGCCGAGGATGCGGTCTCCGAGAATTACGAGTGTATCGGCCGTAATTATAAGTTCGTTGTCGTCGAGATGTTTGAGGTATGCATCGGCTTTGATACCGGACAGATACAATGGGACTTCAACCGCCGGCATAGTCTCGGGATAGGATTCATCTACTCCTGCAATCGTCACCACATTAAACGGAATACGCATCATCTGAAGCAATTCTCTGCGCCGCGGCGATTTACTCCCTAACAGAACCCTGTATTTTCTTATAATATCCAACATGATGATAGATAATGTCAATATTGTTAATATACTTAAGCTCCAACTGCTGAGGTGGTCGGAGTCCACGTATCCTGAGCTCTCATGACTGCTTCTATCAGATCACGCGCGCAACCATAGCCTCCTCCAATTTTAGATACGAAGTCTACGGTCTGCAACACTTCCGAAGACGCATCATAAGGAGCGGCAGAAAGTCCGGCCAACCGCAGGCAAGGAAGGTCAGGAATGTCATCGCCCATATAGGCTATGTCTTCGTAATTCAAGCCGTGGTCTGAAAGCCATTGCTCAAGGACAGGTATTTTCTTACTTACCTTTATGAATACGTCTTTGACTCCGAGAAGATTGAATCGCTTTACGATTCGCTCTGTCTTGCATCCTGTGATGATGCAGATTTTATAGCCGGCTTCGAGAGCCACGCGTATTGCATATCCATCGTGGAGATTGGTGGTGCGGAGTGGTTGGCCGTCTTCATCAATCTGAAGAGTAGCGGATGACAAGACTCCGTCTACATCAAAGACGAATGCTTTTATTTTACTTATATCTTTACCTATTTTGCTCATTTCTTTGATTTTGAATATTCATGAATAGAATTGGACAGAAGGGAGTAAATCTCTCTTATATGAGGATACATTTCTAGTTTGTCGAGATGATAATCGACGACTGTAAGATCTCCGCGTGACGCCGGTCCGGTCTGAGACTCTTGAGGCGTCGACGTCATTAATTTAGCAATCGTCTGCTCCAGCAACGGCATCAGGATTTTAAAATCCAATCCTTTGGATGATAGAAAATCCGATGCAAGGCTACATAGGTGGTTGGCAAAATTACATGTCAGTACCGCACCTATATGGTATGAAGCCCTGACCGAAGAATCTGCCTCAATCGCAGTCTCAGATATAAGAAGGGCGATTTCCCGGAGATTTCTGAATGTCTCGGAATTTGATGCTTCAAGCAGAAAAGGTATGGAAGAGTAATTCATTGAGACTCCCCGCGTAAATGTCTGCATCGGATAAAAGACACCATAGGGGACACCTTCGGGAAGAATTTCTTCCAGGCAAGAAATGGATATGCTTCCGGACGTATGAACGACTATGGGAGCCTTCCCATCCCTAAGATTTTTAATCTTAGCGCTGACCGCAGAAGCTACTTCCGGTATTGCATCATCCTTGACAGCTATTATGACATGGGAGATTCCATCTAAGGAGTAATCCTGACTGCGGGATGAATGGAGCTCTACGTCAATCCCTGAAAGGAAAAAGGCATTTGCAAGATGAGAGCCCACATTTCCATTGCCAAGGATAAGGATCTTAGTGGCTGGATGTGCTGAATCAGCGGATATCCCCCGAGATTCTTCCAATAATGCTGCAATTCCCATTGTAAGCCGGAAGTTGAGCTCAACTCCGCCGCGTATCCGGCCTTCACCGTCGGCCATCATATCGATACCTACGAATCCCGAATAATCTCCGGCAATCTTTTCAAGAGCTTCCTTTTGAGTCAGGATGAAATCGAAGGAAAAGTCTTTAGCTGACTCCATGATTTTCTTTCGGATTTCTCTTTGAGGTCTTATGTCATTGTTGAGGTAATGTCCGTCGGCAGAGGCATAAAAAAGAGAAATTCCGAGGAAATTAGCTTTCCCGTCGCGCATCTCCCACTCAGTGGCGAAATCTAAATTTTTATCTTCAAAGAATAATTCCCCCATAATATGCCCCTGGCGACGGATCCCGCCGCTTAGCCATTGGCGAAGTTTCTGATCTGATATGGATTCATCGGCTGAAAGCACTCCGCGTCCTGAACTGCTCCAGGGATATTTGAAGAAGACTTTATCTGAACTCTTTTTCCATTCAATCGCTTTATCCTCATCTTCAAACACCATCGGCAACGGAGACGCATGTAATCCCAACCCTTTCTTCTCAAGATTCCGATTCAGTTCGCGATTGAAGTCAATAGTAGTGGCACGATCAGATAGCCTGCGTATCAGATCGAGATGCTCCTTAGTCGGGAGGAGAACTTCCGGGCAGCCCCACCGTCTCATTCTTCCGACAAGATCCGGGGTCCAATTCCATGGCCTGATCTCAAAGTCCTCTGCCTCATGGGCAATCTTGCGGAAGAAGCTCTTTGCTTTCTCGGGAATAATCAATCGATCGTCGGAGACTTCAGTAAAGTCGGATGGATTATCAAGCAGCAGGAGGAAATCCTCAGGGCGTGCATATCGGAGTTGATCAAGTGCAAGATTTTTTCGCAGTTTGACTACTGCTGCGGGAGGAGTATAGGATTCCTTATATTCCGCGAGTGCGTAGTCAGCCTCGGGATTGAATATATAGATAAATCTTTTTGGCATATATAAAAGTTAACCCGCCGGAGAACTGTGAAGAATCCGGCGGGCGATATTTTTTTATCTCCGGTGACCGGAGGAAAGATATCAATCTTTAAGATGGTCTTTCTCCTTGAGGGGGTTGGAGAAATAGAGTTTGTGCTCGATATATTCCTGAGTTGCAATCAGTGTAGGCTTGGGAAGTTTCTCATAGAAACGCGAAATTTCAATCTGTTCGCGATTTTCGGAAACTTCTTCAAGGTTGTCGGTGGAAGCAAATTCCTGAAGTTTCTTTTCCAGCTCCTTTTTCAGATCGGAAGCGATCTGGTTAGCGCGTTTTCCGATGATGCAGACTGTCTCGTAGACATTACCTGTCTGCTCAGCCATCGCGATCATGTCGCGAGTGACGGTATTAAGCGGAGCATTAGTCTTCTTATAATCCATATCTTATATTCAATAATTAGGAGTTTAGTCCTTTACGTAATGGCGGGAGAGATTATAGATATTCTGAGCCTCTTTGAGATGCTTTGAATCCGGGAAGTTATTGGTGAATGAAAAATATTCATCGATTACATCTCGGAATCGTTCCTCTTTTCTCTCATCGACGCTCTGGCGAGCTTCCTGATATTTGGACTTTAGAATCAGGAGTTCGAAGTCTTCTCTATATTTTGAGTAGGGATAGTTCTTCAGAGCGTTTTGAGATGTGATAATGGCGGCCTGGTAGTTATTTCCAAGGAAATTGCCCATATTGTAGTATAGCTGGGCATTCTGCAATTCTTTAAGGGTGAGTTTATCCTGCATTTCGAAGATTGCATTCTGAGCGATAGTCACTTTATCTGAACGCGGGAAAAAGTCGAGAAAGGATTGCAGGCCTTCTATCGCTTTAATGGTGCTTGACTGATCGAGCTGGGGATCCGGGGAATCGAGATAATATCCGTAACCGTTATAGAATCTGGCGAGCTCGGCATATTTACCTTTGGGATACCTTGAAATGTAGGTCTTGAAGTAAACTCCGGAATTAGCGTAATCCTTATTTTCATAATAGGACATGGCGAGCAGAAAGAGAGCTTCCTCTCCATCGGCAGTGCCACGCAATGGAGTAATAAGATCAGTAAGTAAAGTTACGGCCTGAAGATATTTCTTCTGGTCGTAAGCTTTTTTTGCATACGCATATCTGTAGTTGACGTCGCGCGATTTGAGAACTTTAGTATATTCTCCGCAACCTCCTATGAGAAGCGCGACGACGGCTATAATCAGGAATTTTCCTTTCATTGTCGATAACAAAGCACTTTGAAATGCAAAGTTAATAAAAAAAATCGAGATATTCGATGATTTTCTCAAAAAATATCGAAATCACTGCGTAATTCTTCGAATCCACGACGAAAAAAGTATTGAGAATAATCTTTAGGTCGCAATATTCGGTCGTCGGCAATGACAATATCCGCATCTATAGGAACCCTGCCTTCAGCTCGTGCATCATCATCCCGTCCTTCATCTAATTCCATTCTTTTTAGCCAGGCATTGAGCTGATCAGGGGTCAATGAGGATTCGATCTCTGCTACTGCATTAAGATAGTGAGATTTGCCTCCTCCCAGCGCGGGAGATTCGTAATGAGTAGAGGAATAGATGGAGTCGGCGAGAGCAGCGAGTCTATTAAGGGCATTGATCAAGTGGAGTTCACGGGGTTCGCAGTTAGACCCCAATCCGATTACGTATCTCATATCAGATATTGATAGCCGGGGATGATTTGGTTTCTTCTCCCGATCGCAGGGTGATTAGGGTAATTTCCGGAATCGCACCGATTCTGAATGGCATTCCTACCTCTCCTGCTCCGATATTGACGTAGAGTTTCATATTGTTTCCGTCGGCGGCTGCTCGCGTATATAATCCACCCCAAGTCTTATAACGGAATGCTGATGGACTCCATTTCCAATTGCCCAGCCGGAGTTCCGTCTGCATTGCATGAGTATGTCCTGATAGAGTCAGATCGATATTGCTGATATCTGTCACTTCACGAAGCCAATGTTCAGGATTGTGTGTCATCAGAATTTTAAAGCGATTGTCGTTGAGGTTCTTGACGGAATCCTGCGTCAGGGGATATGCATCAATGAGATGACCATATTGATGGAAGGGTGGTTCTCCCCAGTTTTCAACTCCGATGAGTTGAATGGTGTCGCCGGAAGCAATAATTTCAGTATGGTCATTGTCGAGTAGATGCCATCCTATCTGTCGCTGCCAATTGCGAAGAAGCTGCAGATTGGCGGCTTTCTCAGCCGCCGTCGGCCATTCGACATAATCTCCGTAATCATGATTGCCCAATACGGAGTATACGCCGTCCTTTGCTTTAAGTCCGGACAAGGCTTTAAGAAAGGGTTGGAGTTCGGTGGTCTCTCGATTGACTATATCACCGGTAAAAAGAATTATATCCGGTTTGAGGCTGTTGATGGAATCGCATAGTCGGGAGATGAAGCGAGTGTCACGCCCCCAAGTGCCTACATGGAGATCTGAAATCTGGACTATCCTATATCCATCGAATCCTTTGGGTATCCTCGCAGAGGCTATCGTCACATCTACAACTTCCATCTGATTGCGGGTGAAGAGTGCTCCCCACCACATAGCGATGAAAGCGACGAATGCAAGAGGGATTCCTATCCATTTCCCGGATTTCCACGAATGGCCATTCAGGATGCGGGGTATCCCGCCGATGATTGAGGCTATCGTAAAGATTATCTTAGGAACATAGACGCTTAGGTAAGAATAGAATCCCCACATCTGGAATTCTATCCCGCGATCAGCATCCCGGCGGGGTAGCAGAAGGGTGATGATGAGGAATATCCAGCAAAGAATGGCAGACCATCCGTAGAATCTCGACCATCCGCGCGATCGGAAATTCCTGCGAATGTCGAGGTAGATATATAGGTCGGTTGCCATTGACAATACGAGGAGTGTCAAGGCAAACAATATAGGTATTCTCATATACAGGTTGTTATTTATGCCGATTTATTCCAAACCTCCGAGAATAGTGCGAAGCTTGTTCTTAAGCGGATTGGCATACATTGTCAGCATCATGGTCATCATGAATTCTCTTTCTTCTGATGTGATATCAGGGAGATCCACTTTATCAAGCTGAGAATTGAAATAGTCTAAAGTCTCTCGCTTCTGATCGGGAGTATAGTCATCTTCAAATCTGGTGGTATCGTTAAGAACGTCAAAAGCGATGTAATTGATAGGGAAGATCATGTAAGATCTATGGATCGCCTGATCGATGATCTTGACTACGTATTTTGCTGCTGTATTATTATCCTTGAATTTGCCGATCTGATCGAGTTTGGAGTTAATGCGCGGTGTCATCTGGAAATGTACCTTTCCTTTGAACTGGAGAAGTCCGGTCTCCATGGAGAAGAGATCGTCGCGTTGTGATTTCTTGAATTCCGGGTCGCGACGGCGCATCAGAAATTCGCGTGCTTTCAGATAATCATTCGGATCATACTCATAGCTGATGGCTACCGGCATGAGGTTAATCTCTTTTAGCCTTTCCATGAAGGATCCCTCTCCTGCAATGGCGAGCATTTTGATGAGAGATTCCTGAGTATGGTCGGAAGAATCCTTTGCGCGCCCTTCTCTTTGAGCTATCCATACTGATTCATGCTTTTCAAGAAGGCAATAATGAATATATGCAGAAAGTTTCTTAGCCGCCAGCAGGCCTTCACGCAATCCGGTATTGCGTTTGACGATGAAACTCTTATTCAGACGTACAAGATCGCTGATCCAATCGAAGATAAGAAGATTATTGCCTATGGCTACTTCGGAAGTAGGCATATTTCGGCGGAGGAATGCCAGATTCAGGAATGAGGCATCAAGCACAATATCACGGTGATTGGTGATAAAGGTATAGTTGAGCGAAGGGTTAAAGTGCTTCACACCTCCGAGAGTTATACCTGCGGTAGTAGTCTTGGCAAGCATTTCCAGAAACGGAAACATTACCTGATGCTGGAAATCATATTTATTGTCGATTCTCATCAGCTCCTCGAGCAAGACAGGCAAGTCGCGTTCAGGTATGGCATATTTGAGGGCGTGGAGGAATCCGGGTTCCTTCACGAGGCGTTCCATGGTAGAATGAAATACTTTATCATCCAGAGGAGCTATATCGGAGAAATCTAAGTCTTGGGTCATAAGTAAATTCCAAAAAATAAACGATGTGTGAGTATGAAATTATTTGAACATTAAAAACAATACTTTTTAAGTTCAATTAAATTTTCTCACTTTAAGAGACTATCTAAAAAGAAATGTTGAAATTTCAATTTAGAGCCTGTTTACTAAGAACTGTTAAAATATCATTTTGATAGAATATCAACGATAAAACGCCCATATTTTGGC
>JAIDYR010000111.1 GCA_029057985.1 Muribaculaceae bacterium
TGCCCGCATCGCTCCTTCTTCAAAAATCGAAACTGCCTCAAAATCTGTGCATTTTCTCGTTAACATTCTTTAGTAAATCGGCTCTAAGTTCAAAGTTAACATAATTTTTCGAAAATTTAAAATTTTATGAAAATTTTATGTGACAAGTGGATCAATTGATTATGGATTAATATTTCCCTCTTACTCTATAAAAGATAGAGTCCGGAGGACATGTTCTTCCGGACTCTATCATTAATATCTGGATGATTCAGAGATGAATCAAGAGAAAACAGAGATGAATCAGAGATGAATTCGAGTTGAAATCTTTCGGCCGTCAACAACCATGTGGATTACATATATTCCATGAGAGAGTGTGCCAAGATCGATTTCATCCCTACCGGAACCTTGAATATTTGCAATTCTGACACCTTCAAAATTGAAAATCTCACATTGATAGTCGGAGTGTGAATTTATGGTCAATATATCATTGGATACAAAGAAAGCAGCATCCTCTATATTTATGGATTCCACTTCGGTCAGGATATTCCCATCCGCTACAAGCACGTCAGTCCCTTCTGAGAGGTGAAGCGGAATTTCTTTTCCTGACAAATCAAAATTATAATCTCCCGGTTGGATATTTTCAAATGTGGTTGTTAAATCATATCGACATCTGCACGCAGCAAATTCCGTCCGGAAATAAGGCTGAATGATAAACGACATTTTATCTCTTCCCTTCCTATAAGCAGCTCCGACATAGTTAACATCGCAATCTTCAACCAAATCATACCATGTCACACACATCTTGCCATTATCATATTTTATTCTATAATCCGGTCTGATTGATGCGTCGCCGGTGACTTGTTGATAATAATCTGAAGGATCTTCAAAAGCGGATCTGCAACTTGACAGCTTTTTATGACTGGAATATTCCCATTCAGGAGATGCATCTTTTTTTCGCAGTATGATATCGAGATCCTCTTTCAGCTCTACATCATAAAAGACATAATCAAACGCAAAGAGATAATGACCCGGAGTGAAGTCATCATAGGAAGCAGTGACATTATACATACACAGACAATCTGCGACAGGCCCATCCCAATCATCCCACTCATCCCATTCATGAATCAGATGAAAATCAAAGCGATTATCGGGATATATTTCGCGTGCCACATTATTATACTTAAAGCCACACGTTGTGCAGACATTATACCAAACCATTGTAAGCACCCCCTCTTTATAAGACAGGCGATAAGCGATTTCTCCGAATTCAACTGCATCCTCATCTGCCGAATCGTTAAGTGACACGTTATTTATCGAACGATAACGCATTCCCGATTCTCCGCATTTAGATACTTCTACAGTTTTAGCCAAGTCAAAATAATAAGAAGCATGACACGGAAGTCCTATTCCTAAGGTCACTACTCCAAGAAGAATTATAATTAGTTTTCTCATTGTAAGTAAAGTATAATCTATAGTTTTTGCAAATATAGATATAAAAATTATTTTTCCCAACATTTTCTTGAAAGAAATTATGAAAGATGTAAAAATATTTTGTAACTTTGCAGTGCAAACGGTTTCCCGGGATAATCCGGGACTAAGAGAGAACGCGGTGAGAATCCGCGACATTACCCGATGCTGTGATTCCTTGCGAATCGCAATTCAACCATAGCCACTGGCTGCCGCCATAGCTGATGCTGAGCGAGGCGGCGTTGAGAATCTTTGTCATGCCAATTGATAAAGTTCCAAAGCCGGGAAGGCGAATTGCGATAGAGGATAAGTCAGAAGACCTGCCGATTGCGTAGTATCAACCTCCCGTCTGCGGGTCTACAGACGTCTAAATCTCAGCATCTATGGAAAGAGGTCTTTCTATGCGAAATATTTTTCGCAATGGATTTTCCCATCCTTTCTTTCTGGATCAGCTTCTGAATCTGTCGGCCAAGAAGGCTAACGGGAGGATAAGTCGCGTCTTATCCAAATCCCGATATTTATGATTCAAAGATTTCTTTTACCGGCGGTCATTTTAGGAGGCTGCCTATTCTGCCATGCAGCGGAAGAAAAACTGATAATAGTCGACGAAGGAATGTGGCAGGCCGACAATGGCAGGCTGTCATATTTTGAAGATGGTCGAATGGTAAGCAATGAGTGGTTCAGGGAAATCAACGGCTTCAAACTTGGAGATACGCCTAACGATATAATTCAGATTTCCGAAGATCTCATAGCAATTTCCGTAAACTGGTCTAATATTATTCAATTTATCAATCCGGATGGTAAGGCTTTAGGAGCAACCGAGGGTATACCGAACGTAAGATGTCTTGCCACTGACGGCAAATACCTCTACGCTTCATCGTACGCTCATGAATGTGAGACACTCTCCGGGCCGGTCAGCTTCGAAAAGGGGTTTGTAGCAAAAATTGACCCTGCGGATTATCAAGTGGTCAAGGTATGTGAAGTCGGCTATGAACCTGAAGGTATAGCATACTACGACGGAATGCTCTTCGTGGCGAATTCCGGAGGTTATGCCTTTCAAGAAGATCATGATTACGAACATACGGTCAGCATTCTGGACGCCGATACAATGTCTATCGCGGGAGAAGTTGATACCGGCCATATCAATCTTTACGGAAAAATGTCTCAGACCGGGAAGTATCTCTGCATAAATTCGGCCGGAGATTATTATGAACATCCCGCTTGCGGAATAATACTTGACTGCGAAAAAGCTTTGATGTCACCCGAAACGTCTTTTGCAAGTATCCCATATGCAGTCACTTATAATTGTGCGTTTCAAAATGATACATTCTTAGCTATAGGTGCAGCTTATTCATATATCAGCGGAGAATATGAATTCAACTACATGATTCTTGATCCTCAAAAGATTATCGAAACATCAGGCTCCGAGGGTATCTCCTTTTCTTTACCCGGTTCAATGAAGAGGGATATAGAAAATATGTCGTCTCCTTATGGAATCTATATGAACCCCTACACGGGAATGATATATGCCACAGACGCAGGAAATTATGGAAGCGGAGGGACACTGTATCAATGGACACCTGAAGGAATATTCACCGGAACTTATCCTACTTATATTAACCCCGGAGCTTTCCTTGCATTGCGACCGGATTCATTCCTTTCAAGCATAACGAATATTACATCCGAACCTGATTTTAAAAATTCAGAATTAATTTTTGATATTTTCGGACGTCGCATTATAAATCCCGTAAAAGGACAGATTTATATTCAAGATGGAAATAAAATCATTTACTAATCTAATCCTATCAATGAACAGATTAATTACCACGGCTGTACTCGTATCAGCAATGACGGGGCTATCATGCCTTCCCATCTTCGGGGCCAATGTGAGAGTGGAAATGAATACTGTCTCAACTACGATGAGACTCCACTCTTTATCGACTGATGAAGATATAGAAACCGGAAACGCGTCATCACGAATATATAATTTCGAAGCGGATCCAGGTGAATACATTCTCACTGCTTACGCAACCAATGGCACTACTGAGAACGGAAGAATCAAACTTACAATAACAGACAGCGAGGAAACCCAGACATTCAAGATCCTGACATGTACCGTCTACGCAACCAACAAGAACTCGGATAATACTACCTGGCTACCGGAGAAAGACTTCAATCTCGAACTGGAGATAATATCAAAGGAAGGGGAGATCGTTGATTCGCAACCGGGCATTTCTTCAACAGCAGGCCGACTGACATTCCTTGCTCTCAACGGCAATTCCTATTTTGCCTCTATTATTCCTTCCAGTCAACATGAAGAGGAAGGGTATATGCCGCTTTACAAAGGAGGCACTTTGACTTTCAACTCCAATATATACGGAGCAATACCTTTAGGTGGTGAATTTCATGTAAATGTAGCTGAAGGCACTGAGCTTGCATTAGGCATAAAATTTACTCATTTCACTAAATTCAGAGAGATCCAACCTCTAAAAGTAGAAAATTCCGAAGAGGGGAAGACTTATACCTATCGCCTTGCCAACAGCCAGATATATAACTACAGAGCATGGAAAGCCGGAGGATTAACTCATGCAGGGTACTTCACTATGAACACGGATGAAACCCAATGCCCCTCCCTGAGTTTTACTGAAGAAGATTTCGGATCCATATCTCCTAAGGAAATAAATCATTCGGTTGATGCCGACGATGGATATGAGACAGGTGACATCTTTGTCAACATAAATCCTCAAGGTTATCTCAGAATGGAGAAGGGTGAGACCTTCACAGCGCATGCCATGAGAAGCTGGCAACTGACGGACTCCGCAACCGGCAATTATTTCATGGAACCGGATTTTCATTATACAATATTGAATGTCGATGGATCACCAAGCGAAGGAGTAATCGAAATAGAAAATGCCGACACCTCCACCAATCCATGGTCAACTATAAAAGCAATCGGAGAAGGAACAGCCATAGTGCTGGTCAATTATGACGGAATAGCAGTAAACTATTACTCAGGAGCTGATAAGAAAAACTATATGGGAGGACAGAACTGGGGTGCATGCTGGCCGGAAAACACCGCAGTCTTTATTGTAACTGTAGGAATGCCTGAATCCATAGCTATATCCAATATGTTTGTCAATGAGGGATTTGTAACAGAGTCTTCTAAATTATCAGGAAACCATTTAGATGCGGAATGTGATGTGGTATATTTCAAGGAGCAGGAAGGACATGGATATTTCACTTTTGCTCCTGATAATACATCCTCAATCACAGTTGCGAATCCCAATGTTACGAATCAAAAAATATCATATTCCGGGTTTTCCAACGACGGGGTAGAAGTTAATACAGACGGAAGCTATACTGTCAAACTGACCGAAGGACGCAATATAATTTGTCTGGAAGATATCCACGGAGGCAAGACATATCAGGTCATTACCGCAAAACCTTGCTCCTATGTAATATATAACGAAACTGATCCGGGGAATCAAAATATTTTCCCCGGTGACCAGGTGAGAATTCAGTTTACCGGACTTCGCCATCCTGCCAATAAACTTGCAGGAATATATAATATGTCGGCTTATGCCTACTATAATGAGGTTCCATATTCGTCTACCCTCGGATTCAAGGCTAACCAATATAAATTCGGATCTACCGCTACCGCACAAGCCATTACCCTGAATATTCCGGATGATTATAATCCCCTTACGGATGATGCGTGGGAAATGAAAAAAGGGACGATTGTCATCAGCGGATACGGAGATCCGATAGGAAGTCATCGTAATATCTCGGAGACAGTCGGGCGAGCTCCTAACTTCACCGCAATAGCTCATAAGACAAGCCTTGGAATTCTTCCTGATATCGTGATACCCGTCACGACGAACGGTATTATCTCAGCTGTAGAAGATATAGATTCCGATCAAGAGATCATAGATATAATATCACCCGACGGAATCCATCATAAGACATTGCAACATGGCATAAACATAATAAGATATTCTGACGGAACCGTAAAGAAATTAATAAAGAAATCAATAAAATAGTATCAGTATAGTAGTTTAATGCGGCCTACTTAACGATGGCCGGCAGAGAGTGCGTTTGTTCTTTAAGGAACGCACTCTCTTTTTATATTTTTAAGATAGAAAGTGGCTTGAATTAAAAATATTTTGTAATTTTGCATAGTAATCGGTGAGCAAGTATTTTTGCTCAAGAGGGAACGCGGTGAAAATCCGCGACATTACCCGATGCTGTGATTCCTTGCGAATTGCTATTCATTATATGCCACTGGCTATCGTAAATACTGATGCTGAGTAATGCGATATGTGCAAATTTTATAGTAAACTCTTATAAAATCCTGTATGTCCGGGAAGGCGAATGGCGAAAGAGGATAAGTCAGAAGACCTGCCGATTGCGAATATTAATTCATCGTCTGCGGGTTCTCAGACGCCAAACAATCAGCATCCATGTCGCGAATTGACTTCCCGACCTTTGCGTCAAAGCGCTTTCTTATAATGTCTCTTTTGCCATTGGTTATGCCAATGGCTGCCAAATCCGTAACTTCTACAATTTCAACAGATAATTCCGACGATTTTCGGATAGACACAATTCCCGAACTTATTGTTACAGGGCTTCAGCCCATTGTCACCTCTCAGACTCTTAAAGGCACGGAACTCAGAGCATTATCCACAACCAGTGTTGCCGATGCATTGAAATATTTCGCCGGAGCCCAAATTAAGGACTATGGAGGTCTCGGAGGTATGAAGACGGTCAATGTGCGTTCTATGGGGGCTCATCATGTTGGGATATACATAGACGGAATAAGACTTACCAATGCTCAAAATGGAACTGTAGATCTTGGAAAGTATTCATTATCGACCATGGAAAGCGTCGAACTATTCAATGGTAATAAGCTTGATAGATGCCAGTCTCCATCTGAATTTTCTTCGGCTTCTACCGTATATTTCCGTACTCGCCGTCCGACTACGGACTCTCTTTCGTTGATGCTTCGGGCTGCTTCATTCTCTACTTTCTCCGGGAAACTGAACCTTCAGACCTCACGAAAGGGTTGGCAAGCCATGATCGATGCAGAAGCACTTCACACTAAGGGCAATTATCCTTTTCGCTACAAATCAGAATATGAAGACACGATAGGGAGACGCAGTAATAATGATATACGCTATTATAGACTGGAAGGAGCTCTCTTCAACAAAGGATTCTCCTCTCATGTCTATTATTATTACTCCGAAAGGGGATGTCCGGGTGGAATAGTACGCCGCCTAAGTGATAAATATACCAATATAGGCCGGGAATGGGACAGCGATTTTTTCATTCAGGCTTCTTACAGAAATTCATACGGTCCTCATTCCATACTCGCTAATCTGAAGTATTCGAATGAATATCTGCGTTACAATACTGATTATCCAGATAATCAGAACACTGTGAAGGCCGATAATCATTACCATACCAACGATATCTACGCCGCCGCAGCATATACCTGGAGTCCTTTCACATGGCTTGATATAAACGCCGGCTACGATTTCCGATGGACCCGCATGAAAGCTGATCTGAAGCGATTTACTCCAGTTACCCGTCACGATCAAAAGGCTGTCATCGCTCTCAATGCTGAAAAATGGGGGTTTCGTCTTGCCGCATCAATTCTATTTCAGCATTATAAGGATTTTACAGCGACCAAAGCCGGAGCCGCCGATCCCTTACATAAATTCACTCCATCCGTAACTTTAGGATATTCTACCGGTAATTTCAATGTACATGCATGGTATAAGAGGATTTTTCGGGTCCCTACTCTCAATGATCTATATTATACTCAGTCGGGCAATCGCAATCTGAAGCCGGAATATACAACCCAATGGGATCTGGGGGGGGAATACATGTTATTGACAGGAGCATTCAGTTTCACTGCCAAAGCGGACATATACCTTAACCGGGTGACCGATCGTATTGTTTGCCTTCCGCTAAGAGGCACTTATACATGGTCGATGATGAACTACGGATATACTTTCTGTCGGGGTCTCAACGCCACTCTAAACGGTAGATATGCATACAAGGATTTTAACTTCTCTCTTTTGACATCTTTTACTATACAACGGGATCTTGACAGAACGGACCCGGAGTCAGAACTGTATAATAAACCTATATGTTATTCTCCGACATTTTCTTGCGGCCTGACCGGTATAATAGCATGGCGCAGATTGTCGCTTACTCTTTCTGATATTTTCGTCGGAAAAAGAATGTGGTCGTATGCAGATCCTGATGATATTCTGAAACCTTATAATAATGTTGATCTGAAACTCGATTACACACATTCAATAGGAAAGAAATTCAATATCGGAGCAACTTTTGAAATATTAGATATTTTCGATGTGCAGTACGAACATATACCGCGTTATCCAATGCCCGGAAGAAACTGGAGAATGACTTTGACTTTTTCAATTTAAGTCTTCAATAATTTATAATTATATTCTTTAATAAACACTAAACATAAATAATATAAACACTAAACATAGATAATAATGAGAAAATTTTTACTTTCCGGCCTAATCCTGGGGGCATCTTTAGCAACGTTTGCGACTGAAGAGAAACTCATAATCGTCGATGAAGGATCATGGCAAGCTGACAATGGACGCCTGTCTTATTTTGAAGACGGGCGGATGATCAGCAACGAATGGTTTCGCGAGACTAACGGTTATAAGCTCGGCGACAATCCCTGCGATATTATCGCAGTGAAGGAGAATCTGATTGCCATTGCAGTCAGGGGTTCGAATCTAATCCAGTTTATCAATGAAAAAGGGGAAGCAATCGCTGCAGTTGAGGATCTACCCAACATCCGATGCATGGCTACCGACGGACGATATATCTACGTTACTTCATATGCACATGAATGTCAGACTGCATCGGGCAAACTGACATTTACCAAAGGATATGTTGCCAAGATAGATACTGAAGGATTCAGCGTAGTGTCGGCATGCGAAGTAGGATATGAACCGGAAGGTATAGCTCTATATAACGGGCATCTCTTCGTTGCTAACTCCGGAGGATATTCTTTCCAGGAAGACCACGATTATGAATCAACTATCTATCTCCTTGATCCCTCAGAGATGAAAAAGACGGGAGAAATCGAGACTAATCGATTGAACCTATACGGTCGTATATCCCAATCAGGTAAATATCTCTGTCTTAATTCCGCAGGTAATTACTACGATGTAGCCGGCTGCGGTCTGGTCATCGACTGTGAGAAAGCCTTGACGAATCCCGGGGAGAGCTTCGCTTCTATTCCGTATCTGGCTACTTATAATACTACTGCCAAGGATAACAAGTTTCTTGCGATCGGATCTGAATACTCATTCACAGAAGGAGGTTATATTTATACTTGTCTGACCATAGATGCTCCTTCAGTCATCGAATCCAAAGGTGAATCGGGATATTCTACCTCCTTGCCCGGCACTATGGCGCAGGATATCGAAAAAATGACCTCTCCTTACGGTATATATATGAATCCCTTTACGGGAATGCTTTATGCTACAGATGCAGGAAGCTACGGAAGTGCAGGTAAACTTTATCAGTGGAGTCCGGATGGCAAGTTAATAGGAGAATATCCCGCTTATATCAATCCCGGATGGTTCTTGGCATTGCGTCCTGATTCTTATCAGGATTCTGTAGAAGCTATAGAAGCCGGCTCTGAAGATTCCGACACTCCTGTATATGATCTCTTCGGACGCAGGGTAGCTGCTATGGAAAAAGGGCATATCTATATCAAGGGAGGCCGCAAAATAATTCTTTAATCAAGTGATAATTCAATCGTAATAGGCTACGTTGTTATTTCTTCGGAGCCTGAAAAGAAGAGGAATAACCATCATTATGACCCTTGTGTCCTTTGACTATCTGGGCGGCCAATGAAAGAGCCTTATTACCGACACGACCATTAATTTTATCGACCGCTTCCATGAATTTTCTCATGGAGGCGGTCGCTTCATTATCATCTTGCTCAAACAGCGATCCGACCTCCGGTACATCAGGCTCTATATCCCCCAGCCATACTCCGGCCCGTTTGAAAGCCACTCCCGCAGGATATATGGAATCCAGAATATCCAATGAATAGTTGACTATAGCAGGAGTGTCCGATATTCCTTTCTCAATGCGCACTACACCATCGGGTCTGACGGCTACGGCAGGGGGATTAAACGGATTAGTGCGCAGAAAGACTCCGATACTTCTGCATCTTCCATTCATGGCCCGCAGTTTTTTGGCACAATCAGAAGCATAGATGACAATTCGGGCCCGGATATAATCATAGTCATCTACATCTTCCGGAAATGTACGACTCTCTGAGACCGAATCCTGAAGTGCTCGATCCACATGCGACAATTCTATACAAGGACAACAATGAAGCTCAAGCCATGACCGCTCACCATTAATACCAAGTTTTTTCTTAACCCATAGGCGATCGCGGCGAGCGAAATCTCCTATGGTATAAATCCCGGATTGATAAAGTTTTTTCGATAGTCGCCTTCCAATACCCCACAGTTCGGTTATGGAGAGAGAATCAAGGACAGGGAAAATTTCAGCTTCAGTTCTGAGCATCCCGACCCTTACGCCGTTCTTCTTACACACTTCCGTAGCGATTTTGGCCAGAGTCTTGGTAGGAGCAAATCCTATAGTGACAGGAATATGCATTTCATCCCAGCAAGTCTTGAAAATTGCTTCTCCGATAGAAGGTAATGCCGTATCCGGGATACCATTAACATCAAGAAAAGATTCATCCACTGAATAATCGATCGCCCCGGGAACAAAACGACGAAAGATATCATGGACTTTCAGGCTGATATCACGATAGAGGAGATGATTGCCGGATAGAGCTATCAGTTGACCTCGGGCAATAAGATCTTTTAGTTCAAATGCAGGCTGCCCCATGCGTACTCCCATGCGTTTGGATTCATTGCTTCTCGCCACGACGCATCCGTCGTTGTTGCTCAGGACAACGACCGGACGCCCTTCGAGAGCCCGGTTACGGCTTCGCTCGCACGAGACAAAGAAATTATTGCAGTCTGCCAGTCCGATCATAATGAATAAAATTTTATAATGTACTATTTATCGATAGTCTCCGACTATGATCAGATTACCTTTATATTCAAGGAATCCTTCATGGAGAAGTTCGCGCATGGCTGGCTCAGCTTTGCCATGATAACATTTGAAATCTCGTGAAAAGGTTTCTTCAGTAGCTCCGTAAGGATGATCGGCAAAGTAAGTCATTATTTCGCCAATAAGTTTTTTTCTGTCGATTCTGATCTCTCGCTTCTTTTCCAAAACCTTTCTGCAGACATCACATCGTCGACATTCCCCGGGTGATGGTTCGCCAAAATATGCCAACATTCTCTTTACCCGGCAGCTGGCGCCGTTATCGGCATAGTCAATCATTGCCTCTATCCGGCGCTCCAGCTTTTCCATCCGGTCTTCATAAACACTAACGGGAATCCTGACATAGCGCGGTTCCTCACGCGAGGTGGGGAAATATATATGGGGCATTCGGTTGCGCGGAATATATGACAGTATCTTGTGGCGACTGAGTTCAAGCAAAGCTTCATATACTTTCTGAGTGTCTATAGCCAGTTCGCGTCCTACGCGCGTTTCATTGATATAGACATAGTCGATGAAAAGCCCGGGATATAATCTCAGGATTTTATCCAGTACGCGATCCGCATCTTCAGAAATTCCCCTGACATCGTATAGTTCGCGCCGGTCAAGTAAAATCCTGAGTCGAGAGGTATTCTCACGCTCATCGATATAATGCATATAGCCGGCTCTGGAAAGCATTCTCAAGGATGCTTCAGTAATTTCTTTATCTTCCTTGAAGGTAGCTAAAAAGAGATCTATATCAAAACTGAAGACTCTGTCGTATCCCTCGCCGACTGCTACTGAAAGAAAATTAGCTACACGCTCATAAATCCTCAGGATATGCTTTCTTTCAGGAAATTCCTTGGAAAGGCGTCTACGCAGTACGGCCTTGTCGTATCGGGAATAAAGCAATACGGCAAACGACGGACGACCATCTCTACCGGCCCGTCCGGCCTCCTGATAATATTCTTCAAGAGAAGGGGGCATATCGTAGTGGATGACGGTTCGCACATCAGGCTTATCGATGCCCATTCCGAATGCATTGGTGGCGACAACAACGCGGATGTTGCCGGTTTTCCATTCATTCTGTCGCTCTTCCTTTACTTCATGATCGAGTCCCGCATGATAGAATGTAGCCGGGATATCGAGTCCGTTGAGATAATCCGAGATCTCTTTAGAGCGTTTGCGATTTCTGACATACACGATCGCAGACCCTTCAGTCTTCATAAGAATATTGCCACACTCGGCAATTTTCGTATCTGCTTCTCTGACAAGATAGCTGATGTTGTCTCTGACGAAACTCATCTGAAATGTGCGGTTGCCCTTTCGGAAATCGAGTTGACGACGAATATCGATAGCAACTTCCGGTGTGGCAGTAGCCGTCAAGGCAAGCACCGACGCTTCGGGAAGTACCTTCCTAAGCTTTTTTATATTGAGGAATGACGGTCGGAAATCATAACCCCATTGCGAGATGCAGTGAGCCTCATCAACTACTATAAGACGGGGGTTGAGCATCCTGAGTTCGGAAAGGAAGCGTTCACTCGAAAGGCGTTCGGGAGCGCAATATAGAAATTTCGCCCGATTATTGACGAGACGCTCCCACGCAACTCGATTTTCCACCGGCGACATAGCCGAATGGAAATAGACTGCCTGTACGTTATGACTTCGAAGATTATCGACCTGATCTTTCATCAGGGATATCAATGGGGAGATGACGATAGTAAGGCCTCCCAGCGCTAACCCGGCAACCTGAAAGACAATAGATTTTCCTCCCCCCGTCGGCATCAGCCCGAGAGTATCATTCCCTTCAAGGACCGAGCGGATAATCTCCTCCTGGAGAGGACGAAAAGAATCGTAACCCCAATGATTTTTAAGTATACCATGAATTTCATCCATGGTCAGCCTCCTACGTTAGAATATAGATATGAAAGGATTAGCAGACTTGCCAATTACTAAATGATCATAACCGCCGGTTAATTCTTACCGGCAGACTCTTCAGCTCTGTTTTGACAGCCGGATATCGCGGATCATGAGTTGGATAGATTCGCCATTGCTGTTATGCTTGGCGGGCTCAATGGTATAGCAGATATCTATAGGCTTATGAGCATGGATATGCTCGAAATAAGGAGCCATGTTAAAGGCAATTGCATTCAGGACCCGGGAAGTGGAATTATCTTCCAATTCAAGTTTGATATGCTCCAGATTCTTACCAACGAGTTTTGACGTGCCGAAGTCGAATACATTTCGGGTGCAGAAGACGGGCTTCTGATTGCCCGGTCCGTAAGGATTCAGACGCCGCAGAGAGTTGACGAGATCGGGAGTCAGGTCGGCAAATTCAATGGTGGCATCTATGTCGAGCTGAGGAGAGAGTTGATTAGGCTGGATATGCGAGGCGACAAACTCTTCAAATCTTCTGCGGAATTCCGGTATATTCTCTTCTTTGAGAGTCAGACCGACAGCATAGGTATGTCCGCCGAAATTCTCAAGCAGGTCACGACAGGAATTTACGGCCGAGTATATATCGAATCCCTGCACGGAGCGGGCGCTTCCTGTAGCCATTCCGTTGGAATATGTCAGCACCACTGCCGGCTTGAAATAAAGCTCGGTCAAACGCGAAGCTACAATGCCGATGATACCTTTGTGCCAATCTTTATTATAAATCACTATCGACCTCTTGTCCTGGACGATACTGACATTCTTTTCTATAAGGTTATTGGCTTCCTCTGTCACCTTCTTGTCAAGCTCCTTGCGGTCCTTATTATATTGGTCGATATCCTTACCCTTTTCGTAGGCGTCATGAAGATCGCGGCTGACAAGAAGATCGACAGCTTCCATGCCGCTTTGCATACGCCCTGAGGCATTGATACGCGGACCGATCTTGAAGATTACATCTGATATCGTGATATCCTTATTGGTTAGTTTGCAGAGACGTATAATGCTACGAAGTCCGAGATTGGGATTGGAATTCAGCCTACGCAGCCCATGATATGCCATTACACGGTTCTCGCCGATGATAGGCACTATATCCGCAGCAATACTCACTGCGCAGAGATCAAGCAGCGATTCAAGTTCGTTATGATTCGATAATCCATTGCTCAATGCGAAAGCCTGCATAAACTTGAATCCGACTCCGCACCCCGACAGATGGCTGCAAGGATACGTCGAACCCGGCATCTTGGGATTAAGTATTGCCACAGCTTCCGGCAATACTTCATCAGGGACATGATGGTCGCAAATTATAAAGTCGATACCCTTTTCCTTGGCATAGGCGATCTCCTCATTTGCCTTGATGCCGCAGTCGAGGACTATGACGAGCTTCACATCATTTTCAGCCGCATAATCTATGCTTTTACGAGAGATACCATAACCCTCTTCATAGCGGGTCGGGATATAATATTCTATATTACTGTAATAATTCTGCAGGTACTTATAGACGAGGGCTACTGCCGTAGTCCCGTCGACGTCATAATCTCCGTAGATCATTATACGCTCTTTTGCTCCCATCGCTTTATTAAGCCGATTGACAGCTTTTTCCATATCCGGCATAAGAAACGGATCATGGAGATCGGAAATAGATGGTGTAAAAAACGCTCGCGCTTCCTCAGGAGTGCTGACTCCGCGGCGCACGAGTATTTCGGCAACCGTCGCGTTGCCTCCACACTCGGAAGATATTTCTTCAACCAGACTTAGTTGCTGATTGGTAAGTGGCTGATAATTCCAGTTAGTAGTCATTGTCGAATCTGCATATCGAGCAGGGATTTTGCGCATGCCCGAAAGGCAAGAAAACAAATTCTCTCTCAATTTACAAAGTTACAAAAAAAATCCGACTTGGCAAAATGATTATATTTCAAGACACAGCAATAAAATTCAACACCGAGCCTCTATATTAATATGCGAGACTCGGTGAGAAGTGGAGATGTCAGCTAATATATTTAATTTTCTTAATATCTCTCTGATATTTTTGATTTTTTTTGACATGATTTATCGCCAGGGGAACTCTTCCGGCAGAGGTTTCCCTTTCACCTGCCGACGTACTTTGCTTAAAAATTCCCGCACAATTTTCTTCACAGGGCCCGGCTCCATCCCGATCACCTTGAATAGCAATCCTGCATTGTTGGGCAGATGAGTGATTCCGGCGGCAAGTTTTTCTTCACGGTTGATGAAAGCATCCGTCGCAGCATAAATTGCATCCGCATGCTCTTTGGGAGTGATGACGATGACATTTGCGAAAACATCAAAATCTCCCATTATTCCGAGTTGACGCGGATTGATATTCTTGGGATCTATTATGAATTTTTCTCTGAAAAGAGGGGTTCCGTCAGGACGCTTTGCGTGGCTGCAGACTGAAAGGATATCATACTCATAGAGTTCTCCTTCATTATAGTATTTGCGTCCGGCCATATATATTTCTGAATAGAAGAGGGTAGAGGTTTGGTCAATAGTTATGTCAGTATCAGAAATATAACGTGTATGTTTACACGGATAAATAGGTTCAGGCATATACTCAAGATAAGTGTTTTCCTCCAGAGTAATATTCTGCACCATTCCTGAGTAGTTACGCTCCATTTCGGCGAGCTTGGTGGCCGCTCCTGTCGAAATGAATGCATAAGAGTCTTTCCTTAGGGTAATATCTTGCTGATAGCGGTCGCCTTCGACGTTTGGTCCTCCGGAAGAAAGAATGTAGACGCATGGCATTTCAGGCATCTCTTTGTCAAAATAGAGAGCTTGCTGAACTATCAGAGGAGCGCGCCGGTCGAGATCGCGGAGTATAGATTTTCCTCGCGGATCCATTTCAAAACCGAGTCTGAGATAGCCGTGTTTACCTGGTGCACCAACGTACATTGCGATTGGCTCGTCGAGATAGGGAGCCATTTCGCTACAATGGGAGAAATCTACTTCCGGGACATGAGAGTTCGACGTAGTCTCCCGCAATTGATAGTCAAATGCCATATCGCAGTTATTTTTTAAGAATAGAGAAAAAGAGGATACGGGCAAGGACTGACAACCCGCATCCTCTTTGTATATTCATAGTATTAACATTATTTCGCTTTATCGAAGAGAGCCATCTTATAGATAAGATCTACGAGTTCCTGTATTCCCTCGCCCGTCATGCAGTTTGTGAAGACGAAAGGTTTTCCGGGGCGCATAAGTTTGGAATCATGATCCATCACGGAGAGATCTGCATGCACGTAAGGAGCAAGATCCGTCTTGTTGATTACAAGAATATCACTCTGCGAGATGCCGGGTCCATCCTTACGGGGAATCTTATCTCCCGCAGCCACATCTATGACATAGATGAAGAAATCGACGAGAGCGGGACTGAACGTCAAGGTCAGATTGTCACCTCCGGATTCAATAAGTACTATATCTGTGTCAGGGAATTTATCTTCCATTTCCTCTACAGCCGCTATATTCATCGAGGGGTCTTCGCGCACAGCTGTATGAGGGCATGCTCCCGTCTCCACGCCGATTATCTTATCTTCTACGAGTATGCCCTTAAGCGTCTTGCGGACGTGTTTGGCATCTTCTGTAGTGACTATATCATTGGTAATGATCAATACATTCATGCCGGCTTCGAGAAGTCTGGGAGTGATAGCTTCAATAAGTGCGGTCTTACCGGAGCCCACGGGGCCGCCGATACCGATTCTGCAAGTTTGGCTCATTATATTATATCTATTATGTTTCTTAATTAATTCATAAACATTCTCATATTACCCTTTTCATGCAGGGATGCAAGAATGTCGAGTTCCGGAAAGAAAGCGTGCATCTCATCGACACGTAAAACTTTGACACGCTCGTAAAGACTTTTTACCTGCGAACTCATTTCGTATAAAATCTCCTGGGTATCATAGTGTGAGACCCGGATGCAACGCAATGCAGCTGAAAGGACCATGTTGACTACTCCATATTGATGCGAACAGAAGAGATCCTCTTCTGAAATTCCGGCGGCAGCAAAGACGATTCCTTGCGCCACGGGATAGGTGCCGGGGGTATTTCCGGCCTTAATATCTTCCAGCCAGTGCCTGGCGATCCCGGAATCGGAAAGCCTTACGGAAAGCTCTGAAAGTTTTTTACCCATACGCTGCAGCATCTGACGCGCTTCGTCGTTCATCTTGCAAAGTATAAGAGTCCTGTCAGCTTCTACAATCGCATCATAATTGCCGGCAAGATATGCGCGATGAGCAGCCAAGGCCGCTATTCCGTCGGTAAAAGCCGCCTGAAGCGCCTGAGATTTTACAAAATCATGGAGTGTCTTCTTATCGTGGACTATATTTTCGAATCCGGCAGTTTCGAGACCATTGGAGAAAGAGAATGTACCTACGGGAAATGTAGAATCTGTAAATTGCAACAGACGCATTATTTCTGCGATATTTTGCGACATATTATTTTGCGTGGTTATATGGATATCGGATTTTAAGTTAATCAGAAATAACCCGGTAACTCTAAAGCAGGATATCCGGATCAGTGGATAGAATCTGATTCTGAATGGTCATGATGATGGTCGTGAGCGTGGTCATGATCATGTCCGTGATGATGGTCGTGGCCATGGGAATGGTCATGATGGTGGTCATGATCATGATAGTGAACAATATGCCCGTGGTCATGCTCATGGGAATGACTTTCCTGACCTGCTCCGCCGAAAAGTCGGCGTGTCTCATGAGGAGCGAGATAGGGGATTACGTCAAGACCCTTTTCAAACTCAAATGTGATGCCGGGAATATGATGAGTCTCGAGCACGCTCAGCATTACTTTCTTGTCGACAGTAAGCGGAACATATACTTTAGTGCCCTTTACTACTGCCGGCCAGTGCTGATTTCCTATCGCATGGCCAAGTTCAAGAGAGATGCGAATTATTGTCTGCGGATCTTTATCTGCTATTCCGGCCAGATCCACAACTAATACGGGGCTAAGTTCAAGACGAAGCACGACAGCTGTCCCGGCTTCCGGATCGTAATCAATCACGTCGCCATCGACAATATGAGTGTGACGGGCCAGTGCCACGGGATATTCCTTACCGCTTACCCCCTTTCCGAGGAAACGGGATTTCTGAGCCATCCATTGATCCAGAAATATATAATCCGGCTCAATATTTTCAAGTTTATCCTTCCATTCGGAAGAGGTATTTACATTGCCGAGGACTTCGGTATAAATTTTCATATTAGATTGAAAGTTTAGTTAAGATACTTAGCCGTTGATTACGCCTGCCATATTAATCTTGATAATTTCGTAGACGTCAATTCAACTTCTGATAATCTAACAACCCCGTTTAAGCGAAAGTTTAACTCCTCCGATATGTTTTTTAACATTTCCGGACCGCGTACTTCAAAAATAGACCCCCACATTTCAAAAAGAGTCACATTGCATGAGAATTATTGGAGCCTCATAAAAAAAGCCTTCAGGTCGGATTGGACCTGAAGGCTGACTAAATAGGGTTAATACATAGTTTCTATAATCGAGCCTTATCAGATATAAGAGTCCTGCGGGCCGTCAAAGCTCCAGCCTGCGGTCGGCAATCCGGACTTTCTATTATATCTGAATCAGCTGAACCAATAGAGTTGCGCCAGCGGCAATACTTTTGCCGGCGGTACATAAGCAAGAACACCGTCGACGGTCACATAGAATGTCTCGGGATTAACCTCGATATGGGGAGTGGCGGTATTGCGGACCATATCCATCTTGGAGAGTGAGCGCATGCCATGTACGGGATATACATTTGAGCTCAAGCCATACTTCTCCTTGACACCGGCTTCATTTGCTGCCTGGCTAATGAAAGTCAGACGCGTCTGAGGAAGGGCCTCTCCGAATGCTCCATACATAGGACGCATGATCTTAGGCTGAGGAGTAGGCAGGGACGCATTGGGGTCACCCATATTTGCCCAGTTGATCATACCACCCTTTATGACGAGCTTCGGTTTCGTACCAAAGAATGCAGGTTCCCAAAGCACGAGGTCGGCCATCTTGCCCTTCTCGATCGATCCGAGGACATCACTGAATCCATAGCAGATTGCAGGATTAAGTGTAATTTTAGCAAGATAACGGAGTACTCTGAAGTTATCATTATTTTCAGAATCTTCAGGAAGTTTACCACGGGTAGACTTCATATAGGATGCCATCTGGAAAGTTCTCATGAATGATTCGCCTACGCGACCCATAGCCTGAGAATCGGAGCTTACCATAGAAAGGATACCGAGATCATGGAAGATATTTTCGGCCGATTGAGTCTCCGGACGCACGCGGCTTTCAGCGAATGCGACATCGGAAGGAATATTCGGATTAAGATTATGGCAGACCATGATCATATCGAACAACTCAGCTTCGGAGTTGATACCGTAGGGAAGTGTCGGGTTGGTAGAAGAGGGAAGGACATTCATCATCGAAGCTACCTTCAGAAGGTCAGGAGCGTGACCGCCGCCTGCGCCCTCAGTGTGGTAAGTGTGGATAACGCGACCGTCGATAGCTGCGATAGTATCCTCTACGAATCCTGATTCATTAAGTGTATCAGTATGGATAGCAACCTGCATGTCGAGATCATCGGCTGCTTCAAGACAGCTTCTGATTACAGCCGGAGTAGCACCCCAGTCCTCATGGATTTTAAATCCGCAAGCACCTGCGGCAGCCTGAGCGAAGAGTTCTTCCTTGCGTGAGCAGTTGCCTTTTCCGAGATAGCCTATATTGATCGGCAGTCCGTCGGCAGCCTGAAGCATTCTCTGAAGATTCCAGGGACCTGACGTAATTGTAGTACCGTTAGTGCCGTCAGTCGGACCCACACCACCGCCTACAAGAGTTGTAATACCGTTTGAAAGGCAATTGTAAGCCTGTTGCGGAGATACGAAGTGTACGTGGCCATCTATGCCCGCAGCAGTTAGAATGCAGTGTTCGCCGGAGATTGCATCAGTGGAAGGACCGGTTACCAGACCCGGAGTGACACCCTCCATGATATTCGGGTTGCCCGCCTTGCCAATTCCGGCTATCTTACCGTCCTTAATGCCGACGTCAGCCTTCACGACTCCCAGCACGGGGTCAAGAATAGTGACGTTAGTAATTACGATATCAAGTGATCCTTGCTTGGAAGTACACTCATTGGCGAGACCCATGCCGTCGCGAAGGGTTTTACCACCGCCATATACTACCTCATCACCAAAAGTGCGGAGGTCTTTTTCGATCTCTACATAAAGGTCGGTATTGCCGAGGCGTATTTTATCGCCAACGGTAGGACCGAACAGCATGTTATTGTCTTTACGCGAAATTGTAGCCATGGGAATCAGTCTTATTTATTAATTTCTTTTTCGTCATATTCTCCATCGGCTTCTGCTTCGCTGACGGATTTGTAGCCATACTCTTTCATGCGGCGCACGGCTTCAGTATATTTCGGATAGTAGGATGGAGTGTCCTCAAGACCGGTATAACCGTTTGTAAGGTCATCGAATCCGATTACGCGATGCTTGCCGGCATAGCTTACGAGCTCTACCTCTTTTTCCTCGCCAGGTTCGAAACGCACGGCAGTAGTAGCCGGAATATTCAGATGATAACCGAAAGCTTTCGGACGATCAAATTCCATATAGCGGTTGACTTCAAAGAAGTGGAAGTGAGAACCGATCTGCACTGGACGATCTCCTGTATTACGGACTTTCAGAGTGACAGTCCGACGATCTGTATTGTATTCGATGGGATCATTCTGCAGTACTACGCCTCCTACAGGCACGTATTCAGCGGGTTCATATCCCGGAGTTTTAGGATAAGCTATATCAGGAGCACCGGCATATACGCCATTAGGAGTAGAATATCCGTCTTTGGCGAAATCGGGCATCGGAATGTCAGGAATCGGGGGCATAGGCTTAGTCTCCGAAGCTGACTGTGAACTGGGATTTTGTGTCTGAGCCATAATAAAGATTTTTTGATAATTAAGCCGCTACGCCTTAGCGGATAGGATTGTGGATAGATACCAGACGGCTGCCGTCAGTGAAGACTGCTTCAACCTGAAGGAGATTAATCATGTCAGCGACTCCGTCCATAACCTGCTCTTTGGTCAGAACCTGAGTGGCATCGTGCATTACTTCTTCTACTGTTTTGCCTTCACGCGCACCCTCAAGAGCGCAGCTCGTGATGTAAGCCACGGACTCGGGATAATTAAGTTTCAGACCTTTCTTAAGGCGGCGTTCGGCAATCAGACCTACGCATAGCAGAGTCAGTTTGTCTTGCTCTTTTGGTGTAAAATGCATGCCATTTAGTTTTTATGGTGAAACAATTTTTTGGCTTTCTATATGTCGGCTAAATAGTCGTAATTTAAATCCGGTATAAATCATTTCTAATATAGCCGTTCTATTACTTATAACATTAAGCGGGAAAGATGGTTCAGTATTCTTTCCCGCTTAATTTTATGTTATTTAGCAGTTTTTTGACTATTATCAGCAGATGGAGCACTCTCGGAAGCTTTATTCGCTTCTGCAGTGATCTTTGCGGCATCTTGAGCGATTGTCTTGGTATCTGCCTTAACTTCAGCTACTGCGGCAGCCTCAGTCTCCGGCAGGAAGTTGCCTTGCCCCATCACCTGCCCACGCTTGTTCATGCTCTGAATTACATTGGTGATATAGACCGTAAAGATCGGGAAGAGCATCATACCCAAGGCAGCGAGTACAACCGAAAGGACTCTGCCGACGGGAGTAACTGCTATAATGTTGGAGCCTACCGTAGTCATATCCATTGCAGCCCACCATAGGGCATCGTCATAAGAATTGACAAGCGAATTGACGTGAACTTCAAATATAAAGAATACTACGCTTGAAAAGTAAAGGGTCGCGATAAGGGTGAGCAGATAGGAGACAAAGAGTCCTGTAGCTCTATTGGTCGTCAGCCATCCGACGACAAGGACAAGTGCATACCCGCCTCTGACAAGCGGGATATAACGTATCAGATATTCTACCTTCGGAGAGAAAGTCCAGCCGAAGTATTGAATGATGACCCAATAGGGAACAGCTACCAGGAAGAATACGAAGTGTGTCGCAAGATAGTGCCATTTTTTCTCAGCTAATATCCATTCGAAGAAGAAGTCGAAGAGGAAGAGCACACAAATCCAGAATTGAATTTCCATGAAGCGCGCTTCCTTATAGAAAGCAATATTTTTAAAAGTATCTATAGATATGGAAACAATGAGGAACAGGGAGAGAAGAAGCACCATTATATGGAGACAATAATAAAGCATTTTCCTCCTGTGGGTCTCCTGAGGGGTATAGACGTGATG
>JAIDYR010000112.1 GCA_029057985.1 Muribaculaceae bacterium
TTTGCGTGTTACCTCAAATTATCGTGAAACCTTTTTACGTGTGTAAACTTGTTTCATTTTTATACGCTTCGTTTTGCGGATTATAGGCAAGTGCCGCAAGGCTGGTACGAATTAGGCGATAAACAAATACGTTACGTTTATCAACTTCTCGCTTCCGACTGTTCGTGCCAACGTGGGCAGAGGTTAAACTTGTTTGAACCTATGCCGGGTGCAGCGTAACTTGGAAGAATCCAATTATCAACAGACGAGATTAAGACCCTTTGCTTACTCCAATGGAGCGACACAAAGGCTATCGGCAAGCAACCCTCAGGAGCATACCTGATATTTCGCTTTGGTAATGAACATTCAGGAATTTTATGTAGACTCCTTAGGTCAGGAGTTCTGTCGTGCCATATCCAACGCCATCAATCCCGCCATATTGCGTCGCGATGTAAAGTTGTAAGCAACCATCCCATATTTTCACCTAAATTTTTCATATTGTCAATACCTTCTTCATCAGAAAGTACATCGCCAATATTTTTCCCATATACCATATTCCAATATGTTGAGCCAACTATAATCATTTCTTTATTGAGAAAAAAATGATTCATTGTATCAACTGCTTCCATTCCTCCTGCACGTCTTACTGATGCAACAGAACAACATACTTTACGTTTCAACAATCCTTTATTGGTAGCAACTACAACTCCACCTCGTTCAAGAAGTGCTTTCATTTTTGAAGTTACATCTGCCGAATATACAGGAGACCCAAGAATGATACCATCAGCAACAGTCATTTTATCCATTATTTCGCAAAATGAATCATTCCTGAATACACAATTCTTTTTCCCCGCACATGCAAAACACGCTTTACAAGGTGCAATATCACAGTTTGCAAGTTCAATTAACTCACACTCTATATCGCGTTGTCTTAACACTTTAAAAATTACTTCTATGATTTTTGAAGTATTGCCGTTCCGTCGGCTACTTCCATTGATTGCCAATACTTTCATGCTGTAAATTTACGAATTTTGCGTGTCTTTTCCGCGCTCTGACTTTCACCATACTTTTGCCTATAATTACAAACAAATGATCAACTATGGCGAGAAGGTATCGGTTCTGAGTTTTTATTCAGGCAGACCCTACGGCGATCACATCACTAAATCTCGATACAATGAATGAGAAATACTATAAGGAATTTATGGCATCAGTTTAATTTGCCGTATTTTTTTTCGAAAATGAAGAAGTGTTCTTTCCCCCATTTCAGCATCTGGTCTATTATAGGGATAAGTGAAAGCCCAAGCTCGGTTATCTTATATTCCGATCGGGGAGGAAGTTCTGGATAGATAGTCTTTTCTACAAGGCCATCTTCGACCATTTCCTTTAACTGTATGTCAAGGACTCGTGGCGCAGCTTCCGGCAGACATTTATGTATTTCGCATGGCCGTTGGGGTTTCCCATCTCTCAGCTCGTCAAGGATACATGATTTCCATTTTGATTCTATCAGACTCATCGTTAGCCTTAGCGGACAGTCAAGATCAACTGGAATTTTCTTTTCGTATGCCATATTCTTCAGATTTTTTCTTTTAGGTTACAAAGTTAATCAATAACCTCCTAATTTCCATATACCGAAAAATTTTTCGGTATATGAAAAATTTTTCGGTACTTGATTTATAGAAATTACTGTTGTAACTTTGCATTCAGAAAATCAATAACATATAAAAGTTATGCGAAACGAAATCAAGGAATACGATGCTGTGGCGAGAGCCGCAGAGAAGTTCGTAAAGAGTGTTGCCGAAGGCAACAGTGAATATGCGAAGACATTATTTACCGACGATGCAGTGTTGTTTGGTATCTTAAATGGCAAGGTTGAACGAGGGTCAATTGAACAGTTTTATCACAATGTGGATACCGTAGGTGCAGGTGCTGAATTCAAAGCTCGTATCGATGTTCTTGCAGTTGAAGAAACTGTAGCTGTAGTGCGTGTACTCGAAGAGGGATGGGGAGGAACCATAGATTTCACCGATTTCCTTCTTTTACTTAAACTCAATGGTGAATGGAAGTGTGTGGCAAAAGCATATAATCAAAACTCTGATACTATAAAAAGATGAAAATTACACTCATAGCCGGAAGATCGCGTAAGAATGGCGTAACTTTCGCTATGGTAGATGCGATCATCAATAGTGCATTTCCGATGGGGTTTGAGGCTATTTAAATCTTAATCCAGAATTTCCCAGGGAATATCATCTAAATTTAAACTGCACTCCAAAAGTTTTAAACATAACTTTTGGAGTGCAGTTTAAATTTATACGGAATGTAAGATATTACTTGTTAGAAAGAAGCTTAGCGTATGAAGAGAAGTTCTCGATATTTGGGGAGAGGCCAGATCTCGTTGTCTACCATCAGTTCGAGATCATCGATACTTTTGCGTATCTTTTCCATCAAGGGGAACACGTCGTCATGATATGCGATTGCTTTGGAACGTTCATCTGAAAGATGATTTGCCTTGCGACGCGCGTTGATCATGAGTTCAACGTTGCTCTTGATTGATGCCATATTGTCGGCAATCTGTTCGATGAGAGCCATATCCTGACGAGCGATTTTGTCGGCCTTATCACCCTTGAAAAGCTGTTTGATCTTATATACGTTATCAAGAAGAAGGCTTTGATAGCGTGTTGCTGCGGGAATCACATGGTTGATAGCAAGATCGCCGAGTACGCGAGCTTCGATCTGGATCTTTTTTGAGTACATCTCCCACTTCACCTCGTTGCGGGCTTCAAGTTCTTTCTTAGTGAAGACGCCGGTGCGTGCAAACATTTCTACAGTCTCGGGGCGTTGATATGCATCATACATAAGAGGGGCTGAGGTCTCAGTGTCAAGACCACGCTTAGCGGCCTCTTCCTTCCATTCTTCGCTGTAGCCGTTGCCGTCAAACTGAATCCGGCGACTTTCACGAATCTGCTTACGAGTCTCTTCAAGAATAGCCTGATTGCGGTCTACTCCTTTTGCCATGGCCGCATCTACTGCATCGGCAAAATAGTTGAGTTGATCGGCCACTGCAGCGTTGAGAGCGATTAGCGCTGCCGCACAGTTGGCACTTGAGCCTACTGCGCGATATTCGAATCTATTGCCTGTAAATGCAAACGGAGATGTGCGGTTGCGGTCCGTATTGTCGATCTTGATTTCAGGAATCTGGCTTATCTCAAGCTTCATCTTGTTTTTGCCTTCGAGGATGATATCTTCAGCTGAAGTGTTCTCAATTTCATCAAGAATCTTGTTGAGTTGACTGCCCAGGAACATGGATATGATTGCCGGGGGGGCCTCATTAGCTCCGAGACGATGCTGATTGGTAGCCGAGATGATAGTCGCTTTCATCAAAGCGTTGTGCTTGTTGACGGCAGCCATTACATTGGCTACGAAGGCGATAAACTGAAGATTCTCTTCCGGTGTTTTGCCTGGAGCGAAGAGAAGTTTTCCGCGATCCGTGCCGAGACTCCAGTTATTGTGCTTGCCCGATCCGTTGATTCCTGCGAATGGCTTTTCGTGGAGCAGCACACGGAAGTTATGACGGCGGGCTACCTCAGCCATGAGCGACATTAGAAGAAGATTATGGTCATTTGCAAGATTCGCCTCTTCAAAGATCGGGGCAAGCTCAAACTGATTGGGTGCCACCTCATTATGTCGAGTCTTGGCCGGGATTCCCAGTTTATGACATTCTATCTCCAGATCAAGCATGAAAGCTTCTACACGAGCAGGGATAGCGCCGAAATAATGGTCTTCAAGCTGTTGGTTTTTAGCAGATTCATGGCCCATAAGAGTTCGACCTGTCATTACGAGGTCGGGGCGTGCTGCATAGAGGGCCTCATCGACCAGGAAGTATTCCTGTTCCCAGCCAAGATAACTGCTGACGTGTTTTACTTCCGGATCGAAGTAGCGTGCCACGCGGGCAGCCGCTTTATCAACAGCGTTAAGAGCTTTCAGAAGAGGAGTCTTGTAGTCGAGAGATTCACCTGTATAGGAGATGAATATTGTGGGGATACAGAGGGTGCCGTCGATTATGAAGGCCGGTGATGAGATATCCCACGCAGAATAGCCGCGTGCTTCGAAAGTGTTGCGGATACCGCCATTGGGGAAAGAACTTGCGTCAGGTTCTTGCTGTACGAGAAGTTTTCCTGAGAAGTTCTCTACTACTCCCCCCTTCCCGTCATGCTCGATGAAAGCATCATGCTTCTCTGCAGTTCCATCAGTCAGAGGATGAAACCAATGGGTGTAGTGGCGTGCGCCATTTTCGATTGCCCAACGTTTCATGCCTTCTGCCACGCTATCCGCAAGTTTGAGGGATAGAGGCTTCTTGTTATCGATCGCATCCACCAAAGCTGTATAGGTATCTTTGGGAAGATATTCAAACATCTTCTGGCGATTGAAGACCTGCTTTGCGTAATATTTCTCTACGCGTTCTTTTGGAACGTCAACTTTTACAGGCTTACGGCAGGATGCCGTCTCTACACTTTTGAATCTGAGATCTGACATTATCTTGATAATTTATTTGTGTTGTCTGATTTGAGGTGAGGAGAGAGGAAGAAGAGCAGAAGAGAGTTATTATTTTGAAGAAGAGAGTTCTTATTTTAAGGTTTTCAGGCGATCGATAGCTTGAAGAGTTTTTTCATAGGAATTGAATCCCGTTAGGCGTATCCAGCCTTCTCCACATGCTCCGAATCCGGAGCCCGGGGTCGAGGAAATCTGCAGATCGTCGAGCAATCTCCGGAATAATTCCCATGAGGTCAGAGCCGCAGTTGAGGAATGCAATTTAGGAGCGGTCCATACATAAGGGGAGTTTTCGCCTCCGACTACTTCCCATCCCTTTCCGAGTAAGGCTTCCCGCAATAATCCTGCATTACGCATATAGTAATCAATATTCTCTTTGATTGCTTTGCGTCCTTCGGGAGTATAGAGAGCTTCAGCCGCTTTCTGGATGATATAGCCCACACCATTGAATTTAGTCGATTGCCGCCTATTCCACATCTTATTCAGAGATGCCCGGTGGCCGTCAGGAAATGTAAAATCGAGACTACGCGGGACAACCGTGTATCCGCAACGAACTCCTGTAAAACCTGCCGTCTTGGAAAAACTTCGAATCTCTACAGCAACCTTTTCAGCTCCATCTACTTCGTAAACGCTTCTGACAATATTCTCATCTCTTACGTAGGCTTCATAAGCGGAGTCAAAAATAATGAGTGCTTTATTTTCTATGGCATAATCTATCCATTTCTTAAGTTCTTCCCTTGTCATGGAAGCTCCGGTCGGATTGTTAGGATAGCAAAGATAGATGACATCGACCTTATGGTCGGGGATTACGGGAATGAATTTATTTTCGGGCGTACATTCAAGATATGTGAACCCCGACCATCTTCCGTCGGCTAATCTGCCTCCGCGCCCTGCAAGCACATTGGCATCGACATATACGGGGTAGCCGGGCTCCGCAACAGCTATTCTCATATCCGGGCCAAAAAGATCCCCGAGGTTGCCAAGATCGCTTTTTGCTCCGTCGGATATGAAGATATCATCGGCATCTATATGAAGCAAGCCGCGATTATGATAGTCATTCTCAGCTATTTTTTCGCGCAGGAAGAGGTATCCTTGTTCAGGACCGTAACCATGAAATGTTGCGCTCTCCCCCATTTCGCGTGATGCATTGCAAAGAGCCTCTACCACTACCTGCGGCAATGGCAAAGAAACATCCCCGATATCCATTCTGACAATCTCTTTATCGGGATGTGAATCGCGATATTCTTTGATTCTCTTTGCAACCTCGGAAAAGAGATATGATTCCGGAAGAATCGAATAATTTTGATTAGCCTTAAACATTCTTATTTTACCTTTCAATATTATATCATCGGAAGTTAAGCCAACTTCTTATAATTCCGGTCAATGATGTTGAGTGGAGTTGGCCGGAGGTGAGGTGATAGTGTTCGATTAAATGCTGTCCTTATCCAGAAGTTGCCGGACGGAAATATATTCCTTCGGCTACTGTCGCTGCCGGACCGGTCATAAAGACATGCCCCGAAGTCTCATCCCATTCAATTTCAAGGACGCCTCCGAGAAGCTTTACTTTTACCTTTCTTTCAAGCCGTCCGGTCATGATGCCGGCTACGGCTGTAGCGCAAGCGCCGGTGCCACAGGCCAGGGTCTCCCCCGATCCTCTCTCCCATACTCTCATTTCTACTTCATCAGGAGATATGACACGAGCAAATTCAATATTGGCCTTTTCCGGCCAGGCAGGATGAGTTTCAAATTCTTTGCCTGCCTTGAGAATATGAAAATCCGAGGGCTTCTCTTCAATAAAAATGACTCCGTGAGGATTTCCCATGCTGACGGCGATTGCCTGATAGGATACTCCTGCGTGAGTCATAATCACATAAGGGATGTCGGATGATCGAGAAGAAGAAGGGCGGACCGGGATGAGGTCGGGTCTTAGTTCCGGCGCCCCCATATCGACTCTGACGCGTTCCACCATATTCTTCTTATCTATAAAAAGGGTCAGAGTCTTTATCCCCGCAAGAGTTTCCAGAGTTATGACTTTTTTGTCTGTCAGTCCGCGATCGTAGACAAATTTCCCGACACATCTTGAGGCGTTACCACACATCTGAGCTTCCGACCCATCGGCATTAAACATTCTCATCCTGAAGTCGGCTCTATCCGAAGGAAGAATGATTACCAGCCCGTCGCCTCCAACGCCGAAATGACGGTCGGAAATCCGGCGGGCAAGATCTGGAAGATTTTCGGGGAGGATTGAAGTGGCGTCGACGTACACATAATCATTGCCGGCGCCTTGCATTTTTACAAAAGGTATTTTGTAATTAGTGAGAGTCATATGAAACTTCAACTATGAAAGTGCAAAATTAATAAAAATCTGTTAAAGCTACAATATTCTCAGAAGAAAATTGTCAAAAAAGTTCAACTATCAATGTGTCGGAGATCATAATCCCTTTTTCAGAGACTCGTAGGTGATCGTCTGTGATTGCAAGATTCCCAAGCCGCAGCCCCTTTTCAGCCTTCTGCAATAGCTTACGAAGATGAGCTGCTCCGAAATCTTTTTGAAACATTACCAGATCTATCCCTTTTTTCATTCTCAATCCGAGCATTATCCTCTCTTCGATTCTTTCCTGCTGTGTTAGATTTTCCTCTATTATATTATATGTGTCCAAAAGATATCCTTTGAGGTCGGCTGAATTTGCTTTGCGTTTTAACTCCCCGTCATAGCTGTGGGCGGAAGGGCCTATGCCTATATATGCGCGTCCGGTCCAATATCCGGAATTATGTCGCGACTCATATCCCGGAAGAGCATAATTTGAAGTCTCGTATCGGATATATCCGGCTTTTGCTAATGTCGCAGATATATCCTGAAACATCACTTCCGTCATTTCTTCATCTGCTGCTTTCACTTTTCCCTTATCCCGCAATAGAGTGAGCGATGTCCCGGGTTCGTACATCAATGAGTAGATTGATATGTGATTCGGGTGTAGACTGAGCATTGTTTTCAAGTCCTTGCGCAGATCTTCTAAAGTCTGATCCGGCAGTCCGAATATCAGATCTGTACTTATATTGTCAAAAAAATTTCGCAAGGATCTAAAGGCTGAGATGGCTTCTTCTCCTGTGTGAGTTCTGCCCATACGGGTCAGAATTGCATTGTCGAAAGTCTGAATACCGAGACTGATCCGGTTTATGCCGCATCTTTTCCATGTGTTGATATTCCTGTCATTTATGTCTTCCGGGTTCGCTTCCAATGTAAATTCACAGTCTTCGGACAGGGATGCTTCTTCATCAATGACTTTCCGAATGTCATTTGCCAAATTCTCTAAATATTCAGGGGGCATCAATGAGGGAGTTCCTCCGCCGAAATATATTGAGACAATAACCCTATCTCTCCATTCGACGGCGCGTAGCTTGAGTTCACGAATAAATGAACTGTTCAAAGCCTTCCAATCGGCAATACGAACCCCTCCACTATAGAAATCGCAATATGCACACTTCTTTCTGCAGTACGGAATATGAAAATATAAAGAAATCGGCTTAGTCATAAAAAAATAACGTATTAAATTAAGATTTATTAAAAATTTTTATTAAATTCGCATCTTTCTTAGACCCTGTCTTAAAATGACTGTCAAGATATAAATTTTGAAAGAATATATAAGATAGAAGTCCATATCTGGTCGGTTTCGATCTTTTTATCAGTCACGATACCCCTATCGTGATCTATTCAGAAATCTAAACCGCATAAATAAGGGATTTTTATTATTAACGTTCTATAGTTGACAGGTTCTATACTATAGTCAGCAACATTTTGAAGACTTCACATATATTGAAGAGATAATAATGGAGAAGAAATCAGTAGCTAATCCGGATCGCAACGAGGATCAGAATAAGACTCCTCATATCAATCATCAGGCGTCCGAGGGATATGATAAGATCGTAGAAGATCGAGCGCGCCATGTCTTCGATGTAATGCAGTCCCGTTGCAGTGAAGATGACATGCGACGTCTGCGCGATGCATTTGAATTTGCACGCGAGGCTCATGCGCCTCAGAAGCGAAAGAGCGGAGAGCCCTATATTCTTCATCCTATAGCGGTAGCCGACATTGCCGCTTCTGAAATCAATCTTGATGTCAACTCTGTCATTGCGGCGTTCTTGCATGATGTAGTGGAAGATACTCCTCACACTATAGACGAAATTCAACAGCGATACGGAGATGATGTCGCATTTCTCGTAAGGGCACTGACCAAGCAGAAGAAAGAGAAGTATGAAATGTCGAAACAACTCGACAACTTCAAGCAGATGCTCAATTCCGTGCAATATGATATCAGGGCTCTTCTTGTAAAGCTCTCCGACCGTCTGCACAATATGCGTACTCTTTCTTCAATGCGCACTGATAAGCAGATGAAGATAGCCGGCGAAACCGATTATTTCTATGCTCCTCTTGCAACCCGGTTGGGGCTATATGATGTCAAGACTGAACTTGAGAATCTATCTCTTAGATTTCGCTGTCCACAGGAATATAGCGAGCTCGAAAGACGCATACGCGAAGATGAAAACGCCAATCGTGATAAGTTGAAGGTATTCATCGACGAAATATCCGTCTTGCTTTCATCCAACGGCATCAAGGCAAGAGTATTCTACGATTATCGTCGACCTTATTCCCTCTGGAGGAAGATGCATAAATATGGCGATGACTTCGATCATCTTAAATACCGTCATTTCGTAGAAATAGTATTTAAGGAGCAAGAGGGCATCTCCGAAAAAGAGATGGTCCTGAGGATTTACTCCTTGCTTACCGATCGCTTTAAAGAGAAGCCCGGCGGAATCTCCAATTACATCGATTCGCCGAAAGAGAATGGTTATCAAAGTTTCCATTTGAAACTTCTTGCCGATTACGGCCGCTGGGAGGAAGTGCATATATGCTCCGAACGCATGGTGCGCAATTCCCGGTTCGGATGTTTGTCAGACAGGTCGGAAGGCAATATCCGCAGATGGATAAATAAATTCCGCGGCGTACTTAAGGATATTGCTCAGCATGGTCAGGATGGCAGCAATTTTATCGAGAATGTAGTGGCATCTTTTTATAATGATGATATCATGACCTTTACTCCTCAGGGAATGCCTATCATCCTGCCTCAGAAAGCTACTCCGATAGATTTCGCTTATGAGGTCCATTCCGAACTTGGCCGGCATGCCAAATACTGTAGAATCAACGGACGTATCGCCTCGATCAAGCAACCCCTCAGAAGAGGTGATATTGTCGAGATCTTTACTGACCCGGAGTGTCATCCGGAGGATGACTGGCTTGATCACGCAGTCAGCTATAAGGCCAGGCGGGCGATCACCTCATATCTTACAAAGAAAAAGAAGCCTGAGTTTCTGCGTTGCGATCATTGCCATCCGATTCCGGGAGAAGAGGTGATCGGATTCAAGGAGCATGGAGATATCACGGTGCATAAACGTGACTGCAGCGTGGCTATCAAACTCGCTTCCCAGCAAGGTGACAGCATAGTGGCGGTTAACTATCGTCCGGATGAAACCAAATATCCGGTGGAGCTGATAATCACTTGTATTGACCGCCCCCACATGATCATCGACATCATGGATTGCATTAGTAATAAGCTTGCACTCGGAGTAGAAAGTCTGAATACCTCGACGACCGATTTTATAGTAACTCTCAAACTGCGTCTCGGAGTTCACGATTATACAGAACTTCAGACAATCACTGAAGCCATCAATGCAATTCCGGACGTCGAAGAAGTAAGAGCCATCACCCTCAATTAAGGACCGTTCTACTAAAGAATGAGCGTTGATATTCCACCGTAATTAATATTATTACATTTCTTAGCAGGCAGACTGAAAGTCTCCGGCTTTAAAAGTTTATTATAAGAAATTCTTGAAAACTGCACATCTCCAAAAGTGATGTGCAGTTTTATTTGCACACAATTATTTAGACTGTGCAGAAAATTCATTGCACACAATTTTGCAACCTGTGCAGAATCTTAAATATTTTTAAATTAGCCAATTAACTTATCAATAAATTTGGAATTAAAGAATTTTTTCATTAACTTTGTAAGAGTAAATCAGGCGCATATTCTCATAATATGCTATAAATATAGAAAAAATATAGAGCGACCAAGGATGAAATCTTGCTGATTTTTCCCTTGGGAACTAACCGAAAGATATGAAGATAATAAAGACTTTTTTAGCCACTCTCCTTTTTTCTACCATAGCCTTCTCCGGAATGGCTCAAAGCAATGCTTCTTCAGCATCCCGCCGCGCGCATAGCGCCGCCCATCAGGAGCTTCTCGCCGGAAGCAAATCCCGCATTGACAAAACTGTCATAACCGACATGGTAAGTCATGACGTTATTGCCAGAGAGCAGATTTCGGGGCTTTCCGCTGAGTCTTCAAAACTAATTGATGATCTTCTTGATGAAGGACGCAGCCATCTGGGTAAGAAATATGTCCATGGTGCCAAAGGTCCCAATACGTTTGATTGCTCCGGATTCACAAGCTATGTATATAAGCAGTTTGGCTTCAACATTTCTCCCGGATCCCGGATACAGTATACTCAAGGTAAGCCTGTGGCTCGAAATGAGCTTCGTAAAGGCGATCTCGTGTTCTTTACCTCCCGCAGTTCCGGCAATAATGTAGGACACGTCGGCATAGTTGTGACAGCTGACAATGAGACCGGTAAATTCACATTTATTCATGCTTCGATCCGTGGCGTTAAGATAAGTGAGTTTGAGGGATACTATGTGCCCCGTTATGTCGGAGCAAAACGAATCATAGAAAAATAAATTCTTAATTTAGTGAGTTGAAAAGTAATACTCTGACAGATGCTTTATTCACTCACTCGATTATCTTTCATAGACTTAAAAATTACTAATGAAAAATTCAATCTTGTTAGCCGGACTGGCTGTGGCGGCATGTGTCTCCGCCAACGCTAAGGATAGAGTAACCCATAATCCGAACGCTACCAACACTGAGACAATTCTCCACGCATGGAGCTGGAACTTCCCTGCAATTGCCGATAATATGAAGAATATCGCCGATGCCGGATTCACGATGGTCCAGACCTCTCCTGTGCAGAATTGCTATAATCCCGAAGGGAGCAGCAAGAAGATATTTGACGAAAATGTCAAGGAAGGCAACTGGTATTATTACTATCAGCCCACAGATTGGAAGATTGGCAATCAGATAGTGGGATCGCGCGATCAGATGAAGCAGATGATGGATTCCGCTGCGAAATACAATATCAAAGTCATCGTAGATGTCCTTCCCAACCATACGGCTTTTGATGTAGATGCTGTATCGGAAGATTTCTATAAAGCAGTGGGAGGCCGCGACAAAATGTATCATTCCCAGGGCCTCAATCCCGTGCAGGATTATAATGATCGTCTCCAATGCACTCTCTGGGGCTCCGGTGCGCTTCCGGATGTAAATACCGAGAATCCCCTCTTCCAGAAGTATTATATGGAATTTGTCAATGATCTTCTTTCTCTTGGAGTTCGTGGATTCCGCTATGATACTGCGAAACATATCGGAGTGCATTCCGATCCCGTAGATTCCGCTTCGGGTGTAAAGGAAAATGATTTCTGGGATGTCGCAACAGGGCGTAAATCTGTAAAGGGTGTAAAGCTTGCGCTCCCCTACGATTCTCTGTTTGTCTACGGTGAGGTGCTTCAGGATAAAAATGTGCCTGAGGCGGAATATGCCGATTATTTCGGGCAGACTGCATCAAGCTATGGATATGTTCTGCGCGAAATGCTGGAGAAACGTTCAGCAAAAGATATCGACCTCAAGCAATGGTATCATTCTGCTGCTCCTGAATTCCTGACCACATGGGTAGAAAGCCACGATACATATGCCAATCATCACGAATCAGCCGGACTTACTGACGAGCAGATCCGCACCGCATGGGTATTCCTGACTGCCCGTCAGAATGGTGTGCCTCTTTTCTTCAGCCGTCCCGCCGGAAGCACCCGCAAGGCCTACTGGGGTGACAACGTTCTCGGAGCTCGTGGCAATGATGAGTTCATGCACCCGGAGGTGGCCGCTGTCAATAAATTCAGAACTGCCATGAATGGCCAGAAGGAAGATATTCAGGTTTCGGATAACGGACAGGTTCTTCTTGTCAATCGCGGTAAAAAGGGAGCGGCAATCATAAACATAGGTGAATTTGCCAATTACGTAGATCTCCCGACAGGACTTCCCAACGGCACATACAAAGATGAGGTCTATGGTCAGGAATTCAAGGTGAAAAACGGTAAACTCACCGGAATCCTTGCTCCCGAGCGCACGTATATCCTTCGCAAGTAATATCGCATAGCCTAAGCAAAGGGTCTATCATACTCCACTAAATAATTTTTACATGTCTATAATCTGCGGACTATTTCTGAGTTCCGGATTGTAGACATGTCTTTTTTATGAACCTTTCTTCCCTTTCATAGGTTTAATAAATGAAGCTCCCGGTCATTTATTGTGGCGAGGGAGATATTTGGCACGCTTTTTGTTTAATCACAAATAAAACTTCAATATAATTTAAAGACAAACCATGAATATAAAACCGCTTTTTGATCGTGTGCTCATCGAGCCCACTCCCGCTGAAGAGGTTACCCTCGGCGGAATCATCATTCCCGACACCGCCAAAGAGAAGCCCCTTCGAGGTAAGGTAATAGCTGTCGGCGCAGGCACTAAAGATGAGCCGATGCTTCTTAATGTAGGCGATGAGGTGCTGTTTGGCAAATATGCCGGTACAGAGCTTGAACTCGATGCCACCAAATATCTCATGATGCGTCAGAGCGATGTTCTGGCGGTCGTAGAAGGTTAAATTTTTGAAACTTACTTAAAGATTTAAATTCGGATATCAATATCCCGAAAAGAATATGGCTAAAGATATTAAATTCAATACTCAGGCTCGTGAAGAGCTTAAGAATGGAGTTGACGCTCTTGCAGATGCAGTGAAGGTCACTCTCGGTCCTAAAGGACGCAATGTAATCATCGAAAAGAAATTCGGCGCTCCTCACATTACAAAGGATGGCGTCACAGTTGCCCGCGAGATCGAACTTGAAGATCCCTTCCAGAATATGGGGGCGCAACTGGTCAAGGAAGTTGCTTCCAAGACCGGAGATCAGGCAGGCGACGGCACAACAACTGCCACAGTACTGGCTCAGTCAATCGTAAATGTAGGCTTGAAGAACGTGACTGCCGGAGCTAATCCTATGGATCTTAAGCGAGGCATCGACAAGGCGGTTTCCAAGGTAGTCGAAGGCATCAAGGCTCAGAGTGAAGAGGTAGGTGATGACATTGAAAAGATTCAGAATGTCGCTACTATCTCCGCTAATAATGATTCCGAGATCGGAAGTCTTATCGCGGAGGCAATCCGCAAGGTGACTAAAGAGGGCGTTATAACCGTAGAAGAAGCCAAAGGCACCGATACAACCGTGGAGGTTGTAGAAGGTATGGAATTTGACCGCGGTTACATCTCTCCTTATTTTGTGACCAATACTGAGAAGATGGAGTGCAATATGGACTCTCCCTATATTCTTCTCTACGATAAGAAAATATCTAATCTGAAAGATCTTCTTCCTATTCTTGAGCCGGTAGCCCAGTCCGGACGTCCGCTGCTTATCATTGCGGAGGATGTGGATAATGAAGCTCTTGCCACTTTGGTTGTCAATCGTATCCGCGGTTCGCTCAAGATCTGCGCCGTTAAGGCTCCCGGTTTCGGCGATCGACGTAAGGAAATGCTTGAAGATATTGCTATCCTGACAGGTGGCACCGTCATAAGCGAAGTAAAAGGACTGAGTCTGGCGCAAGCAACGGTCAATGATCTCGGTACGGCCGAGAAAGTGACAGTCAATAAGGATCGCACCGTCATCGTAAACGGAGCGGGTGACAAGGATGCAATAGCTGCACGTGTAGCTCAGATCAAGGCTCAGATAGAAGCTACTACTTCCGATTATGATCGTTCCAAGCTGGAAGAACGTAAGGCTAAACTTGCAGGAGGCGTAGCAGTACTTTATATCGGAGCCGCTTCCGAAGTGGAGATGAAAGAGAAGAAAGATCGCGTAGATGATGCTCTTTCCGCTACACGCGCTGCCATCGCAGAGGGTATCGTCCCCGGTGGAGGCGTAGCCTACATCCGAACTCTCGCTGGACTCGACGAGCTTAAGGGAGCAAATGATGATGAAGAGACCGGCATCGCCATCATTCGCCGCGCTATTGAAGAACCTCTCCGTCAGATCATGAAGAATGCAGGCGTAGAAGGAGCCGTAATTCTTCAGAAAGTTAAGGAAGGACAAGGCGATTATGGTTATAATGCACGCACAGATTCTTTCGAAAATTTCTTCAAGAGTGGCGTGATTGATCCGGCTAAAGTGACTCGTGTAGCACTCGAGAATGCAGCCAGCATTGCAGGAATGTTCCTTACTACTGAATGTGTTATCGCAGATAAGAAAGAAGAAAATCCTGCACCCGCAGCGCCCGGTATGGGAGCCGGAATGGGCGGCATGATGTAAAGGAATACTTAAGTTCTAAACTATACAAATATTAGGTGTCGATATTATCAATGTCGGCACCTTTTTTCTATCTATATTGCGGGGTCGGGATTTTTTTTGTAATTTTGTAGTTATGGTATCTGTCAATAATCTTGGGGTTGAGTTCTCAGCCCGACCTCTGTTCTCGGACGTATCTTTCGTTATTAATAAAGCTGACCGGATTGCTTTGGTCGGTAAGAATGGTGCGGGTAAATCGACACTGCTGAAGATTCTCGGTGGAATGCAATCTCCATCCGAGGGTTCTGTATCTGTGCCGAATGAGGTGACAATCGGATATCTCCCGCAAGAGATGAAGACATCTGATGACACTACTCTTATCAATGAGACCCGCAAAGCGTTCGCAACCCATTTGAGACGTCAGGATGAATTGCAGAAATTACTTGATGATCTCGCATCACGCGAGGATTATGAATCTTCCGAATATGCCGAACTTCTTGAAAAGATAGAATTCCTCAATGAGAGAATTGCTATGGAAGGCTCAGATAATATGGAAGCTGAAATCGAAAGGACACTCACCGGATTAGGCTTCAAGAGAAGTGATTTTGACCGTCCTACCTCAGAATTCTCCGGAGGTTGGCGTATGCGGATAGAGCTTGCTAAACTTCTTCTAAAGCGCCCCGACCTTCTTCTTCTCGACGAGCCTACCAATCATCTTGACATTGAGTCAATTCAATGGCTTGAACAATTTCTGGCTTCAAAATCCAATGCCGTTTTGCTCGTAAGCCATGACAGAGCTTTTCTTGATAATGTGACAAATCGCACGATTGAGATAAATTGCGGGAAAATATATGATTATAAAGCAAACTATTCCAAGTTTGTAGAGCTGAGAAAAGAGCGCGTCGAGCAGCAACTCCGCGCCTATGAGAATCAGCAAAAGCAGATTGCTGACATCCGGGATTTTATAGAGCGTTTCCGATATAAGGCCACTAAGGCGGTGCAGGTACAAAGCCGCATCAAGCAATTGGAGAAAATTGTGCCGATTGAAGTGGATGAAGTTGATAAATCGCGTCTTCACCTTAAGTTTCCGCCTGCGCCCAGAAGCGGAGACTTTCCTTTGATTCTGGAGAATGTCGGGAAAGCTTATGGCGATCATCAGGTATTTGACCATGCTGAGTTTACTATCAGACGGGGAGAAAAAGTGGCCTTTGTAGGTAAAAACGGTGAAGGAAAATCCACATTAGTCAAGTGTATTATGGGAGAAATTCCCTTCACAGGCCATCTCAAAATAGGCCATAATGTCAAGATCGGCTATTTCGCACAGAATCAGGCTCAGTTACTCGATCCGGAATTGACAGTATTCCAGACTATCGATAATGTTGCCGTCGGCGACATCCGACTTAAAATTCGAGATTTATTGGGAGCCTTTATGTTTGGGGAAGGAGACGTTGATAAGAAAGTAAGAGTTTTGAGCGGCGGCGAGAAGACGAGGCTTGCAATGTTGCGCCTGCTTCTCGAACCAATGAATCTGCTTATTCTCGACGAGCCAACCAATCATCTCGACATGCGCACTAAAGATATCCTAAAAGAAGCCATCAAATCTTTCGAGGGCACGGTTATAGTCGTAAGTCATGATCGTGAATTTCTTGACGGACTTGTGGAAAAGGTCTATGAATTCGGAGGAGGAAAAGTTCGAGAGAATTTGGGCGGTATCTACGATTTCCTTCAGGCAAAAAGAATCGCCGAACTATCCGAATTGGAAAAAAGACCTTTAAGTGAATCATGCGAAAACAGTAATTCCGGAGCCTCTGATCAAAAACCGATCTCAAGCTCAGGAGGGCAATCTTCTCTTGCAAAAAAGGATTCTCCGAAGACTGGAAAGAAATTGAGCTACGCCGAGCAGAAAGAAAGGGATAAAATAGTGAAGCGTGCTGAGAAAGCAGTAAAGAAAGCCGAAGAGGATATTTCCCGCCTCGAATCTGAAGTCGCGGAAATTGAGGCTAAAATTGCAACGGGGCAATGCGACGAAACCTTGCTTTCTGATTATGCCTCCACTCAGAAACGCCTTGAGAATGCAATGTCAGAATGGGAATTAGCCTCAGAAGAATTGGATAATCTTCGGTAACTTTAATCCCGGATACAGGATGGTAATCGAGTATACTTAATATATTGAAGAATGAATATAGAACAAAATAATAATTCTAATACCTCAGACAACATGAATCTACGTAATCTTCTCATGATGTCGGCCGTAGCATTTCCTATGATGATCTTTTCAGCGTCGCCGGATGCTCCTTCTATAGGTCATCAATGCTGTCCCGACAAGCCGTCGCGCCACGGAATTAATCGTGATAACCTTGATCCTCAGGCCAATCTGAAGGATGACTTCTATGAATATGCATGCGGCGGATGGATGAAGAATAATCCGATTACCGATGAATACGCCCGCTACGGCATGTTTGATCTCCTGCGCGAGAACGCAAGAACACAGCTTAACGAACTCATAGTTAATCTAAAAGAGAATCCCGATGCGAAAGTAAAGGGCACCAATGCTCAAAAAGTGTCAGACATTTACGAAATGGGGATGGATTCCGTCCGTCTTAATAAAGAGGGGGCGGCTCCGTTGAAGCCTTTTATCGCTAAAGCTCAGTCTGCTACCAAAAAGAATCTCGCTGAAATTCTCGCATGGGAACATAATGGCATAGGAGCATCCTTTTTCTCTTCCGGAGTCGGAGCAGATGTAAACGATGCCAATATGAATATAATGCACATCGGAGAAACCGGACTCGGCCTCGGCGATCGGGATTACTATCTCGAGGATACTGAAGAGAACCGCAAATTTATCGATGCCTATACAAAGTATATAAAGGAGATCTGCACTTTGGCAGGCATCAAGAAAAAGGATGCGGAAAGAATTGCGAAAAATGTGCTTAAACTTGAGAAAGGCATTGCGGAGCACAAGATGACACGCGAGATGCGCCGCAATCCCCATCTCCGCAATAACGTTATGAGCATCGAGGAACTTTGCGAGAAATATCCTAACATCGACTGGAAGGCATACTTCGAGGGACTCGATATTCCTGTGCCCGAGAAAGTCAACGTTGGATCAGTCGGATATATCGAATATCTCAATTCTCTGATTCCAACTCTTACCGAGCAGGAAATACGCGATTATCTGACATATGAAGTAATCGCGGAATCCACTCAAGTGCTCAGCGATGATTTTGTCAATGCCGACTTCGAAATGTTCTCAAAGACCCTTTCTGGTAAAAAAGAACAGGAACCGCGCTGGAAGCGAGCTATGGCAATACCCAACTCAATGTTCGGCGAAGCTATCGGACAACTATATGTTGAAAAATACTTCCCGGAGGAGAATAAGAAAGCAATGAAGAAACTGGTGGAGAATCTCCGTATAGCTCTCGGACAGCATATCGACAATCTCTCCTGGATGAGTGATGAGACCAAACAGAAAGCGCGTGAGAAACTTGCAGGATTCACTGTAAAGATAGGATATCCCGATAAATGGAAGGATTATTCCGGAATCAACATAGATCCTTCCAAGTCATACATGGAGAACTGCTATGAAGCGTCGAAATGGTTCAAACACGACAACTATAAGAAGGTAGGAACTCCGGTAGATAAAGATGAATGGCTGATGACTCCTCAGACCGTCAATGCATATTATATGCCGACGACCAACGAAATCTGCTTCCCTGCAGCAATTCTGCAGGCTCCATACTTTGACGTGACAGCCGATGATGCTATGAATTACGGAGCAATCGGAGTTGTTATCGGACATGAGATGACCCACGGATTCGATGATTCCGGCCGTAAATACAATAAAGAGGGCAACCTTGAGGATTGGTGGACGGAAGAAGACGCAGCCAAGTTCACCAAACTGGCCGACGGTCTTGTAGAGCAGTTCAATGCAGTAGAAGTTCTTCCCGGTGTAAATGCCAACGGACGTTTTACGCTTGGTGAAAATATTGCAGATCAGGGCGGACTTCGTGTCGCGCTTACTGCATATCTTAATTCGCTCGGAGAAAGCGAAGGAGAAGTTATCGATGGCCTTACACCACTTCAGCGTTTTTATCTCGCTTACGCCAATCTTTGGGCAACCAACATTCGCGACGAAGAGATAGCACGCCTGACTAAAGCTGATTCCCATTCTCTTGGTCGTAATCGTGTCAATGTCTCCTTACGCAATATTCAGCCCTTCTTCGAAGCTTTCGGCATAAAGGAAGGCGATAAGATGTATCGTCCGGAAGAAGAACGCATAATCATCTGGTAAATGAAATTAATTTATGATTGAATACGGTCTGATCGGAAAGAAACTCAGTCATAGTTTCTCTCCTGACTATTTCAATTCTCGGTTTTCAAATATGAATATCCCCGCGGAGTATTCTCTCTATGAGATTCCCTCCGTCGGGGATTTCCCATCTCTGATTGCAGGGAATGATCATCTTCGCGGACTAAATGTGACTATCCCTTATAAACAGGAAGTGATCCCCTATCTCAACTCCATGACTCCGGTTGCCCAAGCGATCGGAGCCGTCAATACTATTAGAGTTGAGAGAGACGACGAAGATGGCAGCCTCCGTCTTGTAGGGCATAATACTGACGCTATAGGTTTTGGAGAAGCGATCCGACCATTGCTCGCAGGGCGGCGCCATGCTTTGGTTCTCGGGCAGGGAGGTGCGTCAAAAGCTGTGGAATATGCACTATTGGAATTGGGAGTAGCAGTGACAAAAGTGTCGCGCACTAAGTCGAAGGACGTTCTGACCTATTCCGATCTTACTTCCGAAGTAATGGCAGCTCACGATATTATCATCAACTGCACTCCTCTCGGAATGTGGCCCAATGTCAATGCGTGCCCGGAAATCCCATATGAAGAAATAGACTCACGCTATCTCTGCTTCGATTTGATCTATAATCCTGAGGAAACGGAATTCATGAAGCGCTGCTCATCGCAAGGTGCGACAGTCAGCAACGGGCTAAGTATGCTTCATGGTCAGGCAGATGCTGCGTATAGATTCTGGAATACACGCGAGTTTATCTCTCAGGAGCTTGAATCCGCAGAAATAGTCAGAGAGTTATCCTTGATGTCGCGCAAGATTCTGATAGAAATTAATGATCTTAAGGAGACTTATTACCTTTCAATAGCAACCCTTTATCAAGATAGCAATGGTCGGATTCTTAAAATTTCGGTGACTCCGTATGAACGGGAACTCTGCAACGTAGAGTATTCCGATTCACCTCTACATTTCAGATCGGAGGAAGGAATATTTATCCTATACCGGGATTAATAAACATGAATGTCGAATTGTCAGCCCCATGATGAACCATCATGGGGCTGAATGGGTTTTATTAGTGAAAATAGATCTTAAATACGCCGCTGAGACGGAATAATGAAATAACATTCAATGCTTTTTAATTCATATGACGGTTTCGTCATGATGAATATCTTTAAAGAAATAACATAAACCAATCTTAATATGAATACAGAAAAATATCTTGTAGCTTACTTTGCCCAGAAGGGCAAGGAGGAAACGTCAAACAGTGCTAAACTTGCCAAGCAGGCTGAAGCGCTTCTTAAAGAAAAGGGAGTTGATATCGAGACATTCGTAATAACTCCTACTGAAACCTATCCTGAGGATCCGGAGGCATTCCTGATTGCTACAAAAGCAGAGAAGGAACTCAAATCCCGCCCGGAATTGACAGCCAAACTCGGTGGTATGAAATATGTGAAGGATATACTTCTCATAGCGCCTAATTGGTATGACTCGGTGCCGGCAGCTGTCTTAACATTCCTTGACAGTTATGATTTCACAGGCAAACGTGTAGTTCCCGTTATCTCTACTAAAGATCCTGCCGATAAAGTGCGTCAGGAGATTAGAAATTTCCTTCCCAATACATGGGTACTTGACGGAGTCGATGTAGAGGAGAATTCTACCGAAGATGCATCCAAAGAATTGTCGGAAGCAATATCCCAGATGTTCCAGCCTTCTACTTCCAAGCATTAATAGAAAAAATATCATTCTTAAGAAAAGACTTGCTTTGGCATGAAAATTGGCCAAAGCGAGTCTTTTTTATATCGAGTCTTTTTTATATTTTGAGGGGAATCATTAATATAGCGGTTAATGCCAACATTATAGCTGTATAGAGAAGGGAAATGTTAATTGGTTTTGAGTTATACTCAGGTTGGCCTGCTATTGAGCATTTGCGTCCGATATTCAGGGCGATGCCAAATATTGATAAAGCTGCCATCCAAAGGATAAGGCAGACTATTCCAACTTCGAGTTTAAGAGATGGGATGGTGATATGATCAAGAATATTAACCAAAATTTCAGGAATGGAATCCATGATATACGTGAATAGCGTCAGTTCAATACCGATCGAACTTAGAGCTAAATAGATAATCGAGGCTCCTACATAGAATGGAAGGACCGGCAGAAGAATAATATTCGAGGGGATAAAACGCACGGCTATGCTGCCGAAATAATAACTGCATAGAGTCCAGGTTGCTGCAGTAGCTATTATGGTGGTAAGGATGAGAGAGAATAACTTATATGTCTTTGGATGGCGTCGATGATCAATGGGATTCAAAGGATCGGCCATGAGTGACAGTGCGGCAACACTTACAAAACTCAACTGCATTCCCGCGTCGACTATCGCAGAAGGGCGAACGGCAATTATCAATAATGCTGCAAGGCATACTGCAGAAAATGGATCGCGTTTTCTCTCAAGAATAATTGCTGCAGTCACTACCGAAATCATTATGGCTGCCCTCACTGTAGGATATGAAGCTCCGGTCATCATAACGAATATCCAAATTCCGCATATAACGAGAATCAATCTTAGTCTGCGACCGGTCAGCATTGCGAAAGGACGCGTAAGCAATAGAAGAATAGCAGCTATTATAGCTATATGCATTCCGCTGACCGCTAACGTGTGAATGACTCCGCCGTTGCGAAACGTCGCAGTTCTTGATTCTGATATTTCCGTTCTATCTGCTATTATAAGGGCGCGAATGAGAGCTTTGGTCTCCGGGCGAAGATGAGTTGCTCCGATCATCTGATCTATATTCTCCCGAAGATGCAGAAAGAAGAAGCGTAGATTTTTACTTTCTCCAATTTTTTCTAAAGATCCGTATGCGACATTCGCTGCAACAAATTTCCTTTGTAGGAAGCTTGCCGAAGAATCAGGAATAAGAGTTGCCCTGAGTGTAATTATATCACCGGGAGTGTATACCCTATCGGAAGGAGCAAAGAGTAAGAGTTCTCCCCTTTCCCTTAGTCCGTCGATTTCTCTTAATCTTACATTATACATTTCCGAACTACTCAGAGTCCGGCGCGATTCTATGATTCCGCTTAACTTCCTGTTGCTTCCGTCGGCAATGTAATCATTATCGAAATGATTAAGACTGCCGTCAAGAACTCCGGCTCCTAAAAGAAGAAGGGCAATGCCTGAGATAGTCAGACGTTGCCTTAAGTCTATATTCTGAGGAGTCGATTTTATCAGAAAGTTTATACATAGCAATCCAACTGCTATTGTTATTATCACAGCTGCCGGAAGAATGCTTGGAGTTTGAAAACCCGATAGTATCCCTATAATGAATATGACGAGTATCAATGCTGCACGCATCGTTCAATTCCTTATTGCTTAAGACTCATGAATCTTACTGAATCTTGAGGTCCCGGCTCCTCTTTCTTCGGAATAATCCGGGCAGTGGGATTTATTTTTCTCTGATAAGTGATTCCGGAGTATGTTATTGAGTCGTAGGGATTCTTACTTAGTGAAATACTGTCGATCCAAAGCGGGAGATCTCTGCGTGAAGCTGAAATGAAGCCATAGATTCGTCGGGGAGTAAGCGCCGTATCAGCAATTATAGTCATATCTATATTTCCCCCTTGAAATTCCCTTCGGTTGATGGATCCGGTGCCATCAGTATAGTCGATGCCAATCAATACATCGACTGACGATGCCGAATTCATCTTCATTTTCCATCTCAACAGTTCTCCTCCGCTCATTGTCTCTCCCGGAAGATTAAATGTCAGCGAATTTCCGCAAGCCAAGGGTGACAGCATCAGATGTCGGGGAAGGGTCCATATATTATTTTGGTCATCGTCCGACACTTTTATTCCCGCTTTTTTTCTTTGTTTTGCAAGATTACGCTCGACTTTTTCATAGATTCGATAATAGTCGCCGACATTTCGTGCATACCATGAATAAGTCGAATCAAGTTGAGCGCGGTCGACTCCGTGGGCTTTGAGTACGGCTTCACCCAAGGTCTGCTTCACACTGTCGGGAAGATTATGCGCCTCCGGCGAATTGGCATATGCCTCCATTAGCAGGAGGTCGGTCATAAGGCTCTCCATCTGAGAGTCGCTGATTACACCCTGCGGTCGTTTCTTGCATCCTCCTATCAGAAGAATGATGCTTAGAAGAAATGATATTTTAAGAATTCGAGGCATTATTTCTTTTCGAAAAGAGACATCATTGCCGCGCTTGAGGCATCACGATAGAAGAGAAGCAACATCAGCACTCCGATGGTGATGGCCGAATCCGCTATATTGAATATATATTCGAAGAATTCAAAATGACTATTCCCGATATCGAATGAGAAAAGAGGAAAATACAGCATATCTACAACTCGCCCTTCAAACCATCCTGCATATCCTCCGCTCTGGGGAAACATTACAGCAGTCTCCGGAGGAGCGGGATTATTGAAAATCTCACCGTAAAATACGCAGTCGAATATATTCCCGGCAGCTCCGGCTATAATCAGAGCGAAAGCTATATAAAATCCCAATGGAAGATTGACCGGAGAGCGCTTTTCCTTTCCATCAGATTCTTTCATTAAATTGAAGATGCCTCCATTGGAGGAGAGATCAAGTAGTCTTCTCATTGCCCAGATGAAAAATACTACGGCAAGTATTCGTCCGAAAGTAAGAACGTATTTATTAAACCATTCAAGACCGAAGGCAAAACCATTATTTTCAATGAATTTCAATCTGAACCATGGAAAAATTTCCATTTCCTCACCAAGGTAGAAATGGGTCTTTATCCAGATCTTAAGCCATTGGTCGGCAACTATCACCAGAACGATTATAATAGCGACGAGCCAGCCGAGTTGACTTACCCGGCCGGCCCATCGGTTGCTGAATTTTGTATTCGTCATCTGACGTTTACTTTTTTGTTACTTTGGCGTAAACCTGCAGGCCATCGATATCAAGAAGCTCTCCCTCATTGAGGTTGGAATCAAGCGTCATGGAGTCTGCAAGCACCTGCGAACTTATATATTCTCCGAACGCTTCTACGGCTGATGCTACTTCAGGGAGTGATTGAAGTGCAACATCGACCCTGTCTGTAATCTCAAACTTGGAAGATTTACGTATATTCTGGATGCGGTTGACGAGTTCGCGTGCCATACCTTCATTCTTGAGTTCGGGAGTGACAGTCGTGTCAAGTGCTACCGTAACGTTTCCATCGCTCACTACTTGCCAACCCGGCACGTCTTCGGGTATGATCTCTACGTCTTCGAGCGTTATGGCGGGAGAACCGTCAATAGAATCGAATGTAAAGGAGCCGTTTTTCTCGAGTTCCAGAATTTCCTTCTGATCCATCCCGGTGATAGCCTTACCGAGAAGTTTCATTATTTTACCATATTTAGGACCGAGTTTCTTGAAGTCCGCTTTAACTCTCTTGACGAGTCCGCTTTCTTCATTGTCGACTATCTTCACCTCTTTTACGTTGACCTCTGAAGCGAGTAGATCCTTGATAGCTTCGAAAGCCTCTTTCTGATCTTTATCAGCGGCCGGGAGAAGAAGAGTCTGAAGTGGCTGACGCACCTTCAGGTTAACTTTGCGACGCAATGCAAGCACATTTGAAGTTGCGACCTGGGCAAGTTGCATCCTATCCTCCAGAGCATGATCGATAAGAGCGGGATCCGAAGTCGGGAATTTCTCAAGATGCACGGATGCATACCCGTCTGATTCGCGTGCGGGAGCTGTCAGGTCTTGCCAGAGACGATCGGCAAAGAAGGGAGCGAAAGGAGCCATCAGTTTGGCAACTGTCTCAAGACAAGTGTAAAGCGTCTGGTATGCGGCAAGTTTATCGACATTCATTTCTCCACCCCAGAAGCGTTTACGGTTGAGACGGACATACCAGTTAGATAGATTATCACCTACGAATTCCTCTATTGAGCGGGCGGCGCGGGTCGGTTCGAAATCATCAAGAGCCTCCTCGACATTCTTAACAAGGGTATTGAGGAGAGAAAGTATCCATCGGTCGATTTCCGGTCGCTCGCTTACGCTCACTTGCTTCTCATCTCCGGTAAAGCCATCCAGGTTGGCATATTGCGCGAAGAATTTATATGTGTTGTAGAGAGTAGCGAAAAGCTTACGGCTTACCTCAGCTACTCCGTCTTCATCATACTTGAGATTATCCCACGGCTGAGAGTTGGATATCATATACCAACGCACGGGGTCCGAACCGAAACGTTCTATATTATTGAATGGATCTATCGCATTTCCCAGTCGCTTTGACATCTTGTTGCCATTCTTATCAAGCACAAGACCATTAGAGATGACAGCCTTATATGCTACTGAATCGAAAAGCATTCCGGCGATCGCATGGAGGGTAAAGAACCATCCGCGGGTCTGATCCACACCCTCGGCTATGAAGTCAGCGGGATATACTTCACCTGAATCCAAAGCTTCCTTATTCTCGAAAGGATAGTGAATCTGGGCGTATGGCATTGCTCCGGAATCAAACCAGACATCTATAAGGTCGGTCTCACGTTTCATCGGAAGTCCATCCTTACTAACAAGGACGATATCATCCACATAAGGACGGTGAGCATCGATCTTCTCATAGTTCTCCTTAGAAAAATCTCCGGGAACAAATCCTTTCTTCTTCCAGGGATTCTCCGTCATTACACCGGCCTCTACGCTCTTTTCCATCTCATCGTAGAGTTGCTGATATGAGCCTATGATGATTTCCTCCTTGCCGTCTTCAGTACGCCAGATAGGAAGCGGAGTTCCCCAGTAGCGGCTGCGTGAAAGATTCCAGTCCTGAAGATTTTCAAGCCATTTGCCGAATCGGCCTGAACCTGTAGAAGCCGGTTTCCATTTAATGGTCTCGTTAAGAGAGATAAGATTATCACGGTTGGCAGTAGTGCGGATAAACCAGCTGTCGAGCGGGTAATAAAGAACGGGTTTGTCGGTGCGCCAGCAGTGAGGATAATTATGGACGTGTTTTTCAATACGGAATACCTTTCCCTCCTGCTTCATCTCCAGGCAGAGAACAACATCAAGATTCTCCGCTGCGGAGGCTGCCGCTTCGTCATATTTCCCTCCGGGATTAAACTTCGGATCGTAAGCATTCTTGACGTAATCTCCCGCATGCTGCGAATAAAGATCTACATTTACGCATTTTTCCACGAATTCCTCCGCACATTCATCAAGTGGATAATACTTACCCTGAAGGTCTACCATCGGGCGAGTCTCCCCTTTCTTATTTATTATGAAGAGCGAGGGAATATCTGCAGCTTTAGCGACCTTGGCATCGTCTGCACCAAATGTAGGAGCGATGTGGACTATGCCTGTGCCATCCTCAGTAGTCACGTAATCGCCGGGAATTACGCGGAAAGCATCTTCCGCGAGTTCAACGAATGAATCGTTGCCCGCTTTAAAAGTCTTGTCCGGATTTGCCTTTGCAGCATTGACTACATATTCCGGAGAATGGGAATCAACCTTCTCGCACGGTTTAACCCAGGGCAAGAGTTGCTCATAATGCATCCCTACAAGCTCCTCACCTTTCCATTTTCCGACAATCTGATACGGTACAATCTTGTCACCCTTCTGATATTCATCAAGAGGCCGCGAAGCTCCCTCCTGTTTGAAATATGTGGGTATCAGACACTCAGCCATTACAGCTGTAATCGGCTCACCGGTATAGGGATTGAATGTGCGCAAAGCTGCATATTCAATCTTCGGGCCGACGCAGAGTGCAGTATTGGAAGGCAGAGTCCAGGGAGTAGTAGTCCATGCCATGAAGAAAGGCTTACCCCAGCCTTTCATCTCCTCTTTTGGGTCAAGGATATGGAAAAGCGCTGTAGCGGTAGTGTCCTTTACATCACGATAGCAACCGGGCTGATTAAGTTCATGGGTTGATAGTCCGGTCCCGGCTGCCGGCGAATAGGGTTGAATTGTATATCCTTTATAGAGATAACCCTTTTCATAGAGTTGAGAAAGAAGCCACCAAAGAGTTTCTATATACGAATTATCATAAGTTATGTAAGGATTGTCGAGATCAACCCAATATCCCATCTTGCGGGTGAGATCGGTCCATTCCTTGGTATATTTCATCACCTCGCTTCGGCATGCGGCATTATAATCATCTACGGAGATTTTCTTGCCGATATCCTCTTTCGTGATACCGAGGGATTTCTCCACGCCAAGCTCGACGGGTAGTCCGTGAGTGTCCCAGCCGGCTTTACGCTTGACGTGAAATCCTTTCATAGTCTTGTAACGGCATATAATATCCTTAATCGATCGGGCCATGACATGATGGATGCCGGGCATGCCGTTAGCGGAAGGAGGACCTTCGTAGAAGACAAACGAGGGGCATCCTTCTCTTACCTTCATACTCTGCTCGAAAAGGGAATTCTTCTCCCAGTCGGCGAGTATTTCCTTATTGATCTCGGATAAGTTGAGCTGCTTGTTGCGCTCCTGAAATTTTGCCATTATAATTAATTTATTTATAGAAATGAAGATGTTGCATATGTCAGGAAATAGAATTGATATGGAGACAATAAACTTCCCGACTTACATATCCTTCAAGTATATATTTTTCTGATATCCCTTATATCCGTATAATCTCCCGGGAAGCTCCGCAATCAGAATTTTACGCCTTTGGCTCCCTTTACGCCTCCTTTAAGCCCGGGCGACATTGCAAAGATATTATGATCGTAGGTGAAAGTCTTTCTGTCAGCCTCGCGCTTGCGACGCAGGGCAAGTTGCACCAGTCGATCCATCAGACTTTGGAAAGGAATTCCGGATGCCTCCCAAAGATAGAATGAGAGAGAGCCGGGAATTGTATTGATTTCGTTTACGTAGATCTGTCCGTCAGCTTCATCGATCATGACGTCGATACGACTGACTCCATGGCAAGACAACACACGGAATGTATCTGCGGCCATCTTTTGAATCTTTTTGCTTGTCTCCTCAGGCAAGTCAGCAGGTATTCTCTTGGCACTTGCCTGCATTCCGGCATTTGTCTTGGTCCCTCCCATATATTTATCTTCGTAAGAGAGGAAATCGCCGGTCTTGATGGGTTCTTCGCAGACACTGCTCTGATGATCATCGGCGTCTCCGAGCACACTGCAGTTGATCTCTTTAAGTTGATCTATACAATGTTCAACAATCAATCGCTGAGAGAATTTTTCTGCATTATTGATCTTCTCAATCAGTTCTTCGCGATTTTTAGCCTTGCCGATTCCGACGCTTGAGCCGAGATTGGCGGGCTTGATGATTACCGGATATCCGAGTTGATCCTCAACTTTGGCTACAATAGCGTCGCGGTCCGAAATCCACTGCTTATCGGTGAACCAAACGTAGTCGACAACATTAATACCCTCGGAGCGGAGTATCATCTTCATGGTGATTTTATCCATTCCGTTAGCACTTGAGAGAGTGTTGCATCCGGCAAATGGGATGCCGATAGTCTCGAGGACCCCCTCGAAAATGCCGTCCTCACCGTTTGTGCCGTGAAGTATAGGGAGGGCAACGTGAAGTTCGGCTACCGGCTTGTCGCCTTTTGAGAAGAGGCCGCCTGTTTTAGCCGGATAGAGGTTATAATCACCATAGACGGGACGCATATAGACCTCTTTGGCTTTTGATTCGAGTGCTTTAAGGTCTTTATAATTCTTGATTTCGAGCAATGCGTCTCCGGTCAGCCAATGACCTTGTTTTGTAATATAGATGGGGATGATATTATACTTCTCCTTGTCCATTGCAGCCATGCCCTGAAGGGCTGAGAGTACGGAGATTTCATGCTCCACACTCCGACCACCGAAAAAAACACCTACGTTTGTCTTCATTCTTGACGTTAACTTTTTTGTGCTTATAAGTGATTTGAAAATTCAAACGGAATTTCCAAAACGCGAATTTACACAAAAAATCGCAAATAGACAAATAAGAATCTTTATTTGTGCCCTTCTGTCTGGAATGGATAATGCCAATAATAAAAAATGACCTGTGAGGTCTGATACCGCGACATTGCGATATCAGCCTTCACAGGTCACCGGGGGCCAAATTTTATATAGTCTTATTTCTTATTTTATATAGTCTTATTTCTTTCCGAACCCGAATATTCCT
>JAIDYR010000113.1 GCA_029057985.1 Muribaculaceae bacterium
CCAGTACTATCCGTCTCAATTGGTTTTTACGGACTGTTGGGTTTTTCAGGTTTTTCTGGATTCTCTGGTTTATCCGGATTATCCGGGTTGTCGGGATTGTCCGGGTTGTCGGGATTATCCGGATTATCCGGGTTATCCGGATTATCAGGATTGTCGGGATTATCCGGGTTATCCGGGTTTTCTTTGATTATCTTGGTTAGGCTGATGGAGAGGTTGCAGGTGTCGGGAAGCAGATTGTTAAGGATTATTCTGCCGGGTATGGATTCGGGTAATGAGATTATTAATTCTTCGCATATTCCCGTTGGGATGGAGTCTCCGGGGCCGGGCCATATTCGCAAGTCGGATGTGGCTAATGATTCCAAATGACTCTTCGGGACGGGGCGTGCGCCTATTCCGGGTAGTACGGACAATCCGATTCCGAGAGTGACGAGTCCGGAAGCCAAGAATCTTTTATAATGAAGAAATGACATTATATCAGTTGAAAAGATGAGATAGATGTATAGATGTAAAGGTAAAAAAGTCGTAGACTTCAAATAAATAGCAAAATTAATAAAAATTTTTTAACTCCAATCATCTGAACCGCGAAAGAACAATAAAGAAAAGTGAAAAAATCTACAAAAAATCTGCTATTCCTATCTTGAGAGGGCTGATTACTATCTTAATTTCATCAAAAGAATGTTGTGAGGAACTGAAATATTTATTATCTTTGCAGTCATGAGCAGAAAAAGAATCTTTTGGTTGACCGCCGGATATTTCCTTGATGTAGATCTTCCGGTAGTGCCGGCATTGATGTCAGACTTCGATATCGATTGGGTCCTGCTGACTACGGAGCGTAACTTCGAAGACGACGCGCGCTACGTTAAGTCGCAGACTCAGCGGCCCATTAAAATGATATGCGACCAAGGAAGATTCTTTTCTCCGTCGCACTATAAAGTGATGAAGAATCTGATTCTTGATCTTGTTAAGAAGGATTACGATCTTTATTACTTTGACATCAGCGACCTGCTCTTTATCTTCCCATTGATCAAGAAGAATCTACCGATTGAAAAAGTGGTAATTGCAACTCATAATGTAGTTGTGCCGAAAGGGGCCAGATATGCGCTGTTGGCGCGGCTTTCAATGAAATATATTCTGAGGCATTTCAGAAATTTCCAGACATTCTCGCTCGGTCAGTTGGAAGCTCTAAAGGTCGTCAATCCCAATGCCAATGTGCTTTATGCTCCCTTGATGCTTAAAGATTACGGCGGAAAGGATCTGTTGCCGGCAAAGATTAGAGAAGATGAGCCCATAAAATTCCTGTTCTTCGGTAATATAGTTCGATATAAGCGACTCGACGTATTGCTGAAAGCAGTGGAGATTCTAGCCTCTCGGGGAATAAGAAATTTCAAGGTCTATATCTGCGGTTATTGTCCTGAAAAGGAATGGACAGGCATATATCGGCCGCTGATTTCTGATGATTCTCTATTTCATCTTGATATTCGTCGCATTCCGACGGATAAAGTCGGGGAATACTTCAGAGAATGTCAGTATTTTCTGATGCCATATCAGGATATAGCTCAGAGTGGCGCGATGACAGTAGCACTCAACTATTCAATGCCTATTATAGCCAGTAATTTACCTACTTTCCATGAATTTCTTACCGGCGACGGAGATGCCTACTTCTTTAAGGCTGCCGATGCTGAAGCATTGGCCGACTGCATGCAGCAGGCCATTGGAAATTCCGAAGAGCAATATCTCGAAATGCGTTCGGCAGTAGCAGCGATCGTAGAAAAGAAACTATCTAAAGACGTGATCCTCGGAAAGTATAAAGAATATCTGGATGCCCTTTGAGAATCCCTTCTTATTTAAATTGTCATCTCTCTTAAAATAATTCTTCACACTTATATTTAAAGAATTCAAGTCAATGCCCACCCTTGCCTCTCATAAGACCTGCACAGCATGCATGGGATGCATGAATGTATGCCCTAAAGGCGCTATCGGGAAGATCCAATATCCCGATGGTCACTTCGGCATCAGGGTGGATATGAATTTATGCATAGAGTGTGGGGGCTGCGAGCGCGTTTGTCCTATAGTTAACGGCAGTAATTACGGCGAGATGAGTCGTCCGCGTCTTACCTATGCGGCATGGGCTGAAAACCCGGAAGTAAGGCATCGCGGAGCGACGTCAGGGATATTCGGTGCGCTGGCCCATAAGATGATTAAGGCCAAGGGTGGATGCGTGGCCGGCGTAGTTATGTCCGGTTTGACATGTCGTTATATTCTGACTGACGATATATATATCGTGGGCCAGATGCAAGGTTCGAAATATACCTCCTCCCAACCTGATTATATATATAAAGAGATTCTTGGGGAATTACGCAAAGGAAGAGATGTGCTGTTTTGCGGACTTCCCTGCCATGTCGCGGCTCTGCTGAGTTACATCCCCAAGCCGCTGCAAGAGCGACTCATTGCTATAGATATTATCTGCGGAGGAGTATCATCGCCATTGCTGATAAAGCGATTTGCAGAAGAGAAAAATGACGTCAAATCCATCCGGAGTTTCCGCAACAAAGATGAGGGCTGGAGGTCGCAAGGTTTTCGTTATAATCTCAAATATCTCAGTAAGGATGATGAGATAATTTCCGAGAAAAGAGGGGTCAGGAATCTCGTCACTGACGGATTCGCCTGCGAACTCACCGATCGCTTCAGTTGCTATGACTGCCGAATGGCCTTCCCTTCCCGCAAGAGTGATCTTACTATAGGAGATTTATGGGGAGATCAGGATTTCCCTGAGCAACATTTCGAAGGGATATCGTCCATAATCGCGCACTCTGAAAAAGGGAAGAATTTTATTAAAGAGGCCGGAATCATTCTTAATCCAATTGATCCGGTCAAAGTCTTAAAACCCAATAGTCGGATCTTCAATGGCAAATCCATCAAGCAATATTTTCCTGAGCGGAGGATGCTTGCTCGCGGACTTCAAGATTGGGACTATCCGACTTTGATGAAGGTCTATGCCAGCGATTTGAGAGCACGCAATCTTTTATGGATGCCCTTCGCGGCATATCGCCTGGCGAGTTTCAAATTGGCAGAACTTGTAAGAAAATTGCAAAATAAGAAATTGCTCTCCAAGATTCTTGCCTCTAAAGAAATAATTAGATGAAGGTAAGCATACTGACATATCATTGGGAAGATAATTACGGAGCTACGATGCAAGCTTATGCGACGTATAAAGCCGTAGAGTCTTTGGGTCATGAGGCGGAGTTTATAGATCTCCGGCTTCCATATTCTCCATCTCCGGCCCAGAGGATCGTCTTCGGACTTAAACGCAGGCGATTCAATGCTTTTCGGAAAAGATTTTTCAAGAAGCTTACCCCGACTTCATATTGGAGTGTAAAGGAGTTGCGGAATAATCCTCCGAAAGCGGATTGCTATCTGGTCGGATCTGACCAGACGTGGAATCCTAATATTGCAAAAGATCTTCTGCCGGCATTTTTCCTCGACTTTGGCGACGAGAATGTGCGGCGTGTGACGTATGCTACTAGTATCGGTCAGAATTCCTGGGAAGGGTCTTCAAGCATTACGGATGAAGAAATCTGCAAGTCGTTGTCCCGATTCAAGAAGGTGCTTCTTCGTGAGGATTCAGCCGTAGAAATAAGTCGGACGACGTTTGGTAGGGATGCGGAGCAGGTGATAGACCCCGTATTGCTATTCCCGTCTTATCCCGAATTGATAGGCGAGCCGGCATTATCAGGCGAAGTGATAGCTTATAAACTCATCGACGATCCCGGATTCTACGAAGTTGCCAAAGAGATAGCTGACTCGATGAATATGCCTATCCGGTCGATAGGAAGTGTGCGGAGGCCGAAAGGTTACCGCTATGCTTATCCCGAGAGGGTAGAAGATTGGGTCAATCGGTTGGCATCGGCCTCGATGGTCATGACCGATTCATTTCATGGCACAGTTTTTTCGATACTTTACCACAGGCCCTTTGTCGTATATGTAGGAGATCCGTCGCGCACAACGAGAATAGAATCTCTGCTACATCAACTCGGATTGTCCGACCGACTGTTAACCTCCCGAAATACAACCGAAGAGTTCAAAGCCGTAGCTTCGACTCCGATCGATTGGAAAAATGTCGATGAGAAGCTCAGTGCCTTGCGTGAGGATTCTTTTATAAAATTAAAAGATGCATTGGACTAATGGGTGACAATAAAATCAAGATATTGGAAGTTGTCACTGTCCCGACTGAAAAAAGCGGCATCCCTAATGTAGCTTTCAATATTATGGGAGCGCTGCCGCGTGAGGATGTAGAACTCGGTTATGTGGCAATAAATGATCCGTCGGAATTTTTTAAGGACAAACTTGCAGACTTGGGAGCGCGTCTTTTTGTCATTCCCCGGAAATTGACTTCCCCATGGAATTATGTTGTGAGACTTGCAAAGGTTGCCAAAGGCTATGATGTAATGCATGTCCACGGCAACTCAGCCACTATGGTGCTGGAGATGATCGCGGCGCGGATAGCCGGAGTGAAAATTAGGGCGGCACACAGTCATAGTACGTCGTGCAGCATGAAATCGATCGACCGTTTGGCGCGTCCATTGTTTCATTCTCTCTGCAACTGCCGGTTGGCGTGTGGCCAAGATGCAGGAACATGGCTATTCGGCGAAAGGCATTTTGAAGTAATTAGAAATGGGATTGATACGTCGGAATTCAGATTTGATGAATCACGCCGAAAGGATATCAGATCGCAGCTGGGATTAGCCGACGAATATCTGATAGGGAATATTGCAAATTTCCTCGAAGTAAAAAATCATCGGTTTTTAATAGAAATTATGCGAGCGCTTAATGACAGACGCCGTGATATAAAATTGCTATTGCTCGGCGATGGGGAATTGGCAGAGCAGATAAAAGCGGACGTGAGATCAAAAGGCCTTGAAGATGTTGTATTTTTTGCGGGAAGTGTAAGTAATCCCGCAGATTATATGTCGGCTATGGATTTTATCATAATGCCATCCATCCATGAGGGATTACCGCTGACTCTGATAGAGGAGCAGGCTAACGGTCTGTCGGCAATGGTGTCTGATGCAATTACTAAGGAAGCTGATCTTACCGGGAATCTTACGTATATGTCACTTGGAGATTCGGCCGATAAATGGACGGATAAATTGGAATTGTTGATTGAGAAGGCTCCACGCAACTCTTCAGTTTCGGAAAAATCTATTGAAAAAATAATAAAACAAGGCTACGACATTTCGTCTTCGGCAAATTCACTTATTGAGCTCTTCCGATCCTACCCGGGGTAATATAGAAATCGTGAAATCGTAAGGCTTAATCGGTACCGGCATTATCATGATATTAGACAACGGGGATGAAATATTTCTCTGATTTTGGAAGATACGGAAATTATTATTAAATTTGTCAAAATTTGGAGATAAGATGATTTCATCATTAAGCAAGTTCCAAAAAATTAAGAGCCAGTTTACTAAAGAATGTTAACGAGAAAATGTACAGATTTTGAGGCAGTTTCGATTTTTGAAGAAGGAGCGATGCGGGCATCGTGACTGATGAAAAGATCGAAAATGGCCAAAATATGGGCGTTTTATCGTTGATATTCGATCAAAATGAAATTTTAACAGTTCTTAGTAAACGGACTCTAAGCGATAATTGTGATTAAAATTTCAAATTATCAATAATTACTTAGCCTTAGATATGACAGCGACCATACTAATTGTCTCGATTATATTTATTTGCCTTTTCGGCAAATGGGTGTTGTTTGTCATATGCTGTCCTTATATAATTTGGAAAAATCGTCCTTCCTCCAAAGTTGTCAGGGATCTGTCAAAATCCGGTGATCTCCCCCCGGCTCAGATTCATTCTAATCCCGGACTGATAAAAACATTAATGCATAATATCAAGCGTTACCTTGATGGGCTGACCCGCTATTTTGATATTCAGACCGGAATGATTCCCTCTCATAATATCAGAAGATTTTTATATAAATATATCTTCAGAGTAAATATTGCGAAGGGTGCTGTGATTTACTATGGGACTGAGATAAGAAATCATTCTAAACTTTCGATAGGAAGAAACACTATTATAGGAGATAAGGCTATTCTGGATGCCCGTAATGGGATTGAAATAGGCGATAACGTCAATTTTTCGACAGGGGTGCAGATATGGACTCAGCAACATGCCCATCGCGATCCATGGTTCAGATGTCTTAGTTCGCCTGAATATAGAGTGCGCATCGGCGACAGAGCATGGATAGGACCGCGCGTCACTATTCTTCATTCTGTAAGCATCGGAGAAGGAGCGGTCATTGCGGCCGGATCAGTTGTGACCAAGGATGTCGCTCCATTCTCTATATTTGCCGGAATCCCTGCCCGCAAGATAGGGGATAGAAATTCGGATCTTAAATATGAACTCACGGAAAGTTATGTGCCGTTCTATTAAGGCCGGAGAGATATGAATACTGCAAACTGATGTATCCATACTCATTTACCAATCCTACCAAGAAGATGACATGCCGATAAAAGATTTAGTTGCCAAAATAGAACAATCAGCTGCCGAATATCCCCTTGTGACATTCTCTACAAAGGGAAAAATCTATAGTTGCGTCAACCCCTATTCTTATCATATTATGAGAAAGAATTCAGCCCTTTATAGTGAACTCGACGGGCTTTTTGTTGACGGAATGACCATGTGCTGGTGGTTGCGGATACTTTGGGGAAAGAGAATACCTCGGTTAAGTTTCGATATGGCCGGCATGGCTGTAGATCTTTTTGAGCGGCTCAATTCTGAGGCTTCCGAAGAGAATGTATATTTCATAGGCGCAAAGCAGGAGGAGTTGGAGGCTTCGATCAGGCAATTCCGCAAAGCTTATCCTTTGATGAGGATAAGCGGTTATCGTAACGGATATTTTGCAGATAATGAAGAAAGAAGCAGAGTAATTGAGGATATTTTAAAACGGAATCCGACATTCGTGATTGTCGGTATGGGGTCTCCGTTGCAGGAGCGATTTGTCGTCGATCTGCGGAAAGCAGGCTACCGCGGTGTAGCATTTACATGTGGGGGATTTCTTCATCAAACTTCACGCCGCATCAACTATTATCCCCAGTGGGTCGATAAAATGAATCTACGGGCGTTTTATCGGCTGACTCATGAAAAAGGAATGGTCAAGCGTCTATGGAAGGTCCTTGTAGCTTTCCCGGTTCAATTTGCCTGTGACAGTATCCTAAATAAATAATCAGGTAACTGCAATCTATGAAGATCCTCTTTATATTCCACTATTCCAGATTGAAAGGAGGCGCCAATATCTCAGGTCTGAATCTGGTCAGAGAGCTTAAAGCATTGGGCCATGAACTTGAGGTAATTGTTCCGGCTGACGGAGATCTCTGCTCCGAGCTGGAAATGTCAGGAATAGAATATAATGTTATCCCATTCCGTACCGCTTGGCCTTATACAATAGGCTCCACTGAATCTTATGTGAAATTTTTTCCTCGTGCAATAAGAAACAATATTACCAATCGTCGGGCTCTTGGCCGGATAGTAAAGAGAGCTGAAAAATTCAAACCCGATATCATACACTCAAATTCATCAGTGATTTCAATAGGAGCCAAGGCAGCTAAAAAACTTGGGATTCCTCACGTGACTCATTTTCGTGAATTCGGCTTTCGGGACACGGGTTTTGTCGATTGGCATATTCCTAATATAGTAAGTAGTCGCGGTCAATTTAACATCGCAATTTCCAAAGATATCGCGAAATTCCATAATCTGACAGGGGATAGATCGATTGTGATCTATAATGGAATCTACCCCCGTAGTGCATACGCTGAAAAATTGAAAAGTCATTCTCCGAAAGGAAATTATTTACTATATGTCGGAGGAATTTACGAAGCAAAGGGAATTGATGATCTTCTTGAGGCATATTCACGTTTAGACGCAGAAACAAGACGCAACCATCCCTTATGGCTTGCAGGAGCGTCAAATTCTGATCGTTATGAATCGCGCATGCGGCAAAAGGCGATTGACCTCGGGATTGACAAAGATATCAGATGGCTCGGACAGAGAAGGGATGTGGCTGAGTTAATGAAGAATGCGAAAGCCCTTATAGTTGCGAGCTATGCGGAAGCATTCGGAAGAATAATGGCGGAGGCAGCCTTCAACGGATGCCCCGTAATAGCAAGAGATGCGTGCGGATTGCATGAGCAATTTGAGAATGGAGTAGAACTGACCGGTAAGGAAATTGGCTTCAGATTCAATACTGTCGAAGAACTCTCCATGCAGATACAGAGAGTGTTGAATTCTTCGCCCGACGATCTGAAGGAAATGCTCGATGCCGGCTATACCACAGCTCTAAAACTATATACCAACGAATCCAACGCAGAAGCAGTAACCGACTTTTATAATACTATTTTGACAAATAAACTATCCTAAATTGGGCAGATTAGAGAAAAATTTGTAAATTTGCATACTAACACAATTACTTAAGATGAAATTTACAATCGTTACAGTCTGCTATAATGCCGTCGATGTAATAGAGCCTACGCTGAAGTCTGTCATCAATCAGACTTATCCCGACGTAGAGTACATAGTAGTCGATGGCGCTTCGACGGATGGCACAAAAGAGTTGCTCCAAAAATACGGCGACCGTATCGATTTATTGATATCAGAGCCGGATAAAGGTATTTATGATGCGATGAATAAGGGAATTGCCGCTGCTACCGGCGACTTCATCAATTTTATGAATGCCGGAGATGAATTTTCCTCGCCTTCGGTTCTTGAAGAAGTCAGCCGGCAGATTAATCCCGATTCTGATATTATCTACGGCAATTCTACGGTAATAATGCCTGATGGCAGTCGCTATATGGCACCCCGCGATTCGATAGATATGCTTCATAAGCGTCCCGTCTATCGCCATAATGCAGCGTTCACCCGCACCTCGCTTCATAAGAAAATCCCTTTTGCTATTGAAAGGGCAAAGGAATTTGATTATGGACTTGATTACAACAATATCTTCACTATCTGGCATCGCGGGGGGAAATTCCAAAAGATTGACACTGACGTGGTCAGCTGGTTAAAGCAGGGTACATCCAATCGGCCTCTCCGCAACGTTGTCATCAACTTCAGAATAGCGCACCAGTTTGAATCTCCGAAATTTAATGAAAGAATTACGTATCTTATTGATATACTGAGGGCAATCCGGAGGGAGTGTATGATTCGTCTGAATCCTTCGCATAATTTCAATGATAGGGGAGAGATAGAGGAGATGAAAGAGATAGAGGAGGGTAAAACGGAGTAGACAATCAGTTAATTCAGTATTCTGCAAAATGAAAGAATATAATATCGCGGTCGCAGGCACCGGCTACGTCGGACTTAGTCTTGCCACTCTGCTTGCCCGACAAAATAAAGTGACAGCTGTCGATGTCATTCCCGAGAAAGTGGAGATGGTCAATAATCATCAATCTCCCATTCAGGATGACTACATTGAACTATATCTTCGTGAAAAGGATCTTAACCTGACTGCGACTCTCGACGGGGTATCGGCATATCAAAATGCCGAATTCGTAATAGTCGCCGCCCCAACCAACTATGATTCTGAAAAAAATTACTTCGATACTTCAAAAGTAGAAGAGGTAATCGACCTCGTAATTAAGGTTAATCCCGAAGCGACGATTGTCATAAAGTCTACTATTCCCGTAGGCTATTGCCGTTCATTATATCTGAAGTATCAAAACCGGGGTTTAAAAAGACTCAATCTTATTTTTGCGCCGGAATTTCTCCGAGAATCGAAAGCATTGTATGATAACCTTTATCCCTCGCGTATCATAATAGGAATACCCAAAGTGATTCCGGCCGATGAGTTTGATGCCGAGAACAGAGCTATAGAAGCATTGGCAGATATTCCATATCTTCAGGAGCAAGGAAAGATATTTTCCGAATTGCTCAGGAACGGCGCTGAAAAGAAGGATATCCCCGTACTTTTCATGGGCATGAAAGAGGCAGAGGCTGTAAAACTTTTTGCCAATACATATCTGGCTTTGCGGGTCAGCTATTTCAATGAACTTGACACTTATGCAGAAGTGAAAGGTCTTGATTCCCGGGCAATAATAGAGGGTATCGGGCTTGATCCCCGTATCGGAACTCATTATAATAATCCTTCATTCGGTTATGGAGGGTATTGCCTTCCCAAAGATACCAAGCAATTGCTTGCAAATTATGCAGATGTGCCGCAGAATATGATGTCGGCGATCGTAGAAAGCAATCGTACACGTAAGGATTTCATCGCAGACCGCGTGCTTAAGAAAGCCGGTTATTATGCTTACGGCGCTAATAATTCTTTTGATTATGGACGTGAAGGGGAGTGCACGGTCGGAGTATATCGTCTTACAATGAAGAGTAATAGCGACAACTTCCGCCAATCATCAATCCAAGGTGTAATGAAGCGCATTAAGGCCAAGGGAGCAAAGGTCATCATCTACGAGCCGACCTTATCCGATGGCAGCACATTCTTCGGATCGGAAGTAGTCAATGACTTCGATCGCTTCAAGAGCGAATCCGACGCTATAATAGCCAACCGATACGATGCATCACTCGACGAAGTCGCTGATAAAGTTTACACCCGCGACCTCTTCCGTCGGGACTGAATAATCCAACACTTAACTTTTAACCGCGCGAAGCGCTTTAACAGACAACTACACAGTCGTGTGGAAATTATTTAAAGTAATCAATCTGTTTTATCTTCTGGTATCGAGTTATGTATGGTTTGCATTTCTCTTGCCGGGTAATTATATATCTTTAATTGTCAGCGTGATGATGTTGGTTCTATATGCCACAGCCAACTTCAAGATGTCGTTTACTCCTCGCTTTATGGTCCTTCTTACAGTCTTACTTCTGTATGGGGGATATTCTGCAATAACGCTGAATCTATTGTCGGGAGTCCAGATGTTTCTGACATATCTTCCTGCGGCATTGATATTCACTCTTGATAAGGGATATCAACATGATCTGTTGAAGTCAGTATCAAAATGGTTGTGCATAATGATTGCCGTCAGTTTTGTATATTATCTGATGGCCAAGGTTATCCCTCTGCCACATTCTACATTCATTGTTCCCAACAATGATTTTTATTATCCCTACGACAACTATTATCTCTTCCTCGATAATCCCATTTATAAGAATGCGGAGGCCGGCATCCTGCGCTTCGGAGCCTTCTTCCTGGAGCCGGGTCACTTGGCGATGACATGCTGTCTGATGCTGTTTGCGTTCAGATATCAGTTTAAAGAGTATCCTTGGCTCTGGATAACACTTCCTTGCATACTCTTTTCATTCTCTCTTACCGGATATCTGATCTTTGTCATCAGCTGGATGTTGTTGAAAATCCGAAATATAGCAAATGTCATCATATCCGTGGTTGTTATTGCGGGATCGTGGCTGTTTGTGACTGACATATGGAATGGGGGTAATAATGCCGTTAATATACTTGTCGTGCAGCGTCTGGAGCCGGATAAAGAGAAAGGTATCAAGGGCAACAACCGTACGTTTAAGAAGACAGATGCCTTCTTCCGTCAATGTGTGAAAGACGGGAGGATATGGACCGGCGTCGGCCAGAAAGATATGGGAGAGCGTATCGCAGGATCTGGATTTAAGATATTCATGTTGCGATATGGAATTATAGGCACGATATTTGCCTTCTTAATCTATATATGCCTTATAAATCCCAAAGCAAATCGACGATACGCCTATTCATTTCTGCTCATAATATTTCTTCTTTTTCTCCAGAGGGCATATCCGAGTTGGTATTCATGGCTGTTCTATTATACTATCGGCATCGGCATAATGCGCAACGAACCCTTCTTCACTGCTTATCAGCGACGAAAGCATGCAGAAAAAGAAGCCCGCAAGCTGCGCAAGCAAAATAAGCGACAGGCCATAGCCACTCAATAACAATCTGTCATTTTTCCCATTCATCTAACGATATGTCTGACAACGGGCGAATAGCGAAAAATACCATATTCCTATACTTCAGGATGATATTGCTGACCATTATCAATATCTATACGGTCCGGGTCGTCCTGAATGCCTTAGGAGTAGAGGACTATGGTATTTTCTCTGTCATCGGGAGCGCCGTCTATATGCTCGGATTTCTGCAGGCTACCTTGAGTTCGGCCACCCAGCGTTATTTCTCATATCAGCTCGCTGACAAAAATACGGTAGGTTACAGGCGACTTTTCTCGCAGGTCATGATAGTCTTCCTGATTATGGCAGCAGTCATACTGATAATAGGGGGAATCCTCGGGCCTTTTGTCGTAGATGATTTTCTTAATCTTCCTGCTGATAGATTGACAGCTGCGATGTGGGTCTATTATTCATCTTTGGGAAGCTTTATATTGCTGATTATGACAATTCCATTTACCGCATCCATGATTTCCCATGAGAAAATGAATGGTTTTGCATATCTGAGCATCTTCGACGGGCTTTTCAAACTCGGGGTTGCTTACGCAATAATGCTGACTTCTTATGACCGTCTTATCTTTTATGCAATCCTCTCTTTTATTCAGAGCCTGGTGACATTCGGATTTTATGTCATCTATTGCAGACGAAATTTCGAGGGGGTAAGATTCGAGTGGTGCTGGGAGAAGAATCTGGTCAAGGAATTGCTCGGATATACGGGATGGAATCTATTTGGATCAGTATCTGCCGTGCTTGCGACATCCGGTCAGGGACTCCTGCTCAATCTTTTCTTCGGTCCGCTGATCAATGCCGCAAAGGGAATAGCAGATAGGATTTACTCTGTGATACAATCATTCTCTTCCAATTTTTATCTGGCAGTCTCGCCTCAGATTATAAAGAGTTATGCTAACAAAGATATAAACCGCATGAATGATCTGGTAATCTCCAGTTCGAAATTTTCGTTTTATCTTCTGTTGGTCCTCAGTTTTCCGTTAATAGTCTGCATGGATGGTCTTCTTGATGTTTGGTTGGGGAGTAAGAATGTAGGATATGAAATGATAGTGTTCAGCCAATTGGCGCTCGTGTATGCTCTGGTGAATTGTCTGGAGCAGCCGATCACCCAGATGATCCGCGCTACGGGCAAGATCCGAAACTATCAGATTGTGATAGGGTGTTTCACCCTGTTGTTTCTCCCTATTGCAGCCTTGGCTTTATGGCTTGGAGCAGCTCCGCAGACTACAATGGTCATTCTTATTATTTTGACTGCCGTAGTGCAGATTATACGTGTCATCATGGGCAATCGTCAGCTTGGCTTTCCAATAGGAAGATATTTCAAGGAAGCGATATCCCCAATCCTGCAGGTGAGCCTTATTCTTGCAGCCGGATGGGTGATGCTGTCTATGTGGCATACGACAGATATAGGATACCATATTGTCAAAGGCCTCGCAGCTCTGGCCGCGGCTATGATCATCATATTAATTCTCGGTATGAACCGTGGCGAGCGCTCTAAGGCCATCAACGTAATCAGATCCAAACTCAAGATATAAGTATGTGGTGGTTAACCACGTAAATAATTGAATTTTAGAATTTACTTAAAATTATGCAAATCATATTACTCTCCGGAGGATCCGGAACTCGCCTCTGGCCCCTGAGCAACGACGCCAGATCCAAACAATTCCTTCGCCTTTTACCCTCGGCCGACGGAAATCTCCCTGAGTCGATGATTCAGCGCGTAGTGCGTCAGCTGAAATCTACGGGAATGGACGTTAATGTCACAGTAGCGACCTCAGCCTCGCAACAGGATGCTGTGACTACTCAGTTAGGGAAAGATGTCAGTATTGTGACCGAGCCTTCCCGGCGCAATACATTTCCGGCAATCTGCCTTGCGTGTGAATATCTTGCAAAGCAGAGGGGTTGTGCTGATGATGAGATAGTAGTTGTCATGCCTTGCGATCCTTTTACGGAATCAGGGTATTTCGATGCTATTCAGAAGATGGCCGAAGCAGTCGCGAAAGATGCGGCTTCCCTTATGGTGATGGGTATCACTCCGACTTATCCATCTCAGAAATATGGCTATGTAGTGCCGGAAGGAGAAAAGAATGGAATTATCCGTGTAAAGAGATTTACGGAGAAACCGGATGTAGCTACTGCCGAAAAACTTATTGAAGAAGGTGCGAAATGGAATGGCGGAGTTTTCGCATTCCGACTGGGTTACATGATCGATATAGCGGAAAAATACGTAAAAGGACAGACCTTTGCTGAAATCAGAGAGAATTACGATGAATTTCCCAAAATCAGTTTCGATTATGAAGTAGCAGAAAAAGCTGACAACATCGGAATGATACCCTTTAGCGGAGAATGGAAAGATCTCGGGACATGGAATACCCTCACGGATGAACTTGAGATAAAGGCTTATGGAGATGTGACACTCGACGGAACCGGCGAGAATACTCATGTCTTCAACGAACTCGGGATCCCGATGATGTGTATCGGAACTCAGAATCTTGTCATTGCGGCATCCCCCGACGGAATCCTTGTGACTGAAAAATCCAAAAGCGAGAATATCAAGAAATATGCTGAAGTGCTGAAGACTCGTCCGATGTTTGAGGAGCGTCGATGGGGCACCTACCGAGTAATTGACCATACGGAATCTGCAGATGGATTTTGCTCGCTGACAAAGCATCTTACCCTTAACCCCGGATGTGCGCTTAGTTATCAGCGTCATTCCTGTCGCAATGAAATATGGACTTTCATCGAGGGGGAGGGTACTTTCGTCCTTGATGGAGAGCGTCGCCATGTACGCCAGGGCGATACGGTCATAATTCCGATGGGTGCGAAGCATACACTGAAGGCAATTACCCGACTCTCATTCATCGAAGTCCAGACAGGCTCCAATCTGATCGAAGAAGACATAGAGCGCTTCGAGTTTACATGGTGAATATGAAACGGTGAAGATATGAAACGTTTCTGTTATACATGTCTGTTGGCAGGCCTCGCCGTCTGCGCCGTGATGTCAATCTCGAGCAATGCCCGCGACAGGAAGAATGATTCTGTAAATGAGGCTGCTTTGATAGCTAAGGCAAAGGCTGCGACTGAGAATAAGAAGACCGTTGGCTACGTCACGACGTCATTCGATAATCTGCCAGATCCTTCCTGCATGACGCATATCTATTATGCGTTTGGCAACGTCGCGCCTTCTTACGACAGCCTAATAATATCGAAGCCGGAGAAATTGAAGGGTATTTCAGCTCTGAAAGATTCCAATCCGGGGCTCAAGGTGAGTCTGTCGATTCAGACTCTGCCTCGCGATGGATTTGCAGTCATGACAGCTTCTGATTCCCTGCGGTCGGCTTTCGTAAGTCATTGTCGAAAGATCGTGGAAATGTACGATCTGGATGGTCTTGACCTTGATTGGGAATTTCCCGGCACAAATGCCGGGATGCATCAGGGCGGAGGATCTGAAGACACTAAGAATTATGCTTTACTTGCCCGCGATCTGCGCAGGATGCTGGGGCCGGATAAGACTCTTTCATTCTATTCCAACAATTCATCCAGATATAATGATCTGGCGGCTATGGTGCCGTATGTGGACTACGTAATGGTATCCGGTTATAATCTCGGGAATCCTCCCAAGCAGCATCAAAGCAATCTATATCCGAGTGACTTATGCGGAGATTGGTCGATTTCGGAGAGTGTGAAAGCCCATATAGATAAAGGCGTGCCCAGGGAGAAGATAATGATTGGAATCCCGTTTTATGCGCGCACACAGCCGGACATAAAAGAAAAGTATAAGATCAGTGACAATTACGTAGCATGGCGTCAGTTTGATCGATTCCTGCCGGGAATGAAGATGAAGTGGGATAAAAAAGCAAAGGCTCCCTACTATGCCGATGCAGACGGGAATATTTATGCCGCATTCGATTCCGAGCGTTCAATCCGGGAAAAAGCCAAATTCATTAAAGACCAAGGTCTTGCAGGTGCATTCTATTGGCACTATGATGCTGAGGTTGACCCTCACCCTCTCGCCAAGGCCCTGATGCGCTATAACCGATAGCCTTGACGCAGACGTTAAGACAGAAGCACAAAAGCACATAAAAGTATAATTGTTTATGTGTTTTTGTGCTTCTGTCTTATCAGCGTGAAGCGAAGTGCTTCTGCCTTATGAGGGTCTTAGTGGGCGATGAGGACCTTTTCGGGGGCGGAGGCGCGTCGGATGCGGATGTAGAGTCCGGGTCGGGTCGGACGGGAGGTGAGGAGCAGGCCGTCGGTAGTGTACCAGGTCTCGGATGCTTTAGCTGCATCGAATGGATCCGATTCGATCGGGAATATGTCGATTCCTACCGTCGAGTCGAATTCTTCTATATTTGAGAATTTGCTCCAGACAGGATCTGAAATGTATGATGTCTTTGTGCCTCCGGGAACTTTCAGGACAGCAGTCTTGTATTGATTTGAAGCGAAAGAATTGCTCTCTATCGCAGGAGGCGTAAGGGCGTGGATCTTCACTTCCTTAAGTTTACTGTCGGATATGTAGCCTCCGAATCCTTGGGATCCGATAGACTCAAGTGTGGAAGGAAGTTCGATATATTCACATACCTTCGGGCTATAGAAGCCTTGCTTTTCAATAACCCTTACTCCTTCGGGAATGCGAAGTTCAGGTACTTCATATACTCCATAGAAGCAGGATTCCGGGATAGTATCAACCGCAGGGACGCGCAATTCCTTAAGCATATAACATGCGAAGAATGCGGATTTGTCGATGTGGTCAAGGCGTTCCGGAATTGTAAGTTTTGTCATTACTTTATTAAAGGCTCCGGCATATTGCCCTATCACCTTTACCGTCTCGGGGATTGATAATTCCTCAAGTATGTCCATGCTGCTGAATGAGCTTGATGCTATTTCAGTCAGGGGGTAGTCTATTTTAAGGGAAGTGACTTTCTTCTTGTCGAGAATATTACGCCAGGTAACCTGCATCTTGCCTACTTTGTAGGCTTCGCCGTCGATTGAAATCTCTGAGGGAACAAAAATGTCACCTCCAATCGTTGAACCGGTAGATGTCTGAAGCAAAGTCGCGTCATGACCGGGAATAACGACATATTTAAAGCATCCGTCGTCATGAGTCAGAATGGAATCCTGATCGTAGACCTTAAGAATAAATTCGCCTTCAATCGGAATTTCCTGCAAGGTATTTACGTCGATAAAGCGTAGGGTATAGACACCTTTCGGCAACGTAAGGGTATCTTTCAAGGTAAAAGAAGATTTATGTACTTCTTCCGGATCAACTTCAAGGGTGAAATTGAAGAAGAGTGTCTGCTTTCCGGATTCGTCTACTGCATAGCATCGGGCACCGTGATATTCGTAGTCATTGTCAAGATTGGTAGTATAGAACGTCAGACTGTTAGGGGAGCCTGAGAGATAGTAATCCTCATCGTTGAAGGTGATATCTGAGATCATGAGGGGGATAGGCCGAAGATCGGTGAGGGAACTCACAAAATTCCATTTCCCGTCATCGTAAGTCATATAGCCTCCCATAGGATATTGGTTATATACAGCAAGACCGGATGACTGGCCTGCTACACGTTGCCATTTCCCATTATCGGCACGCCATACCATCTTGACTTCGTAAGTCTTTCCGGGATCGAGTGAACCAAGAATATCTTCCGGCAACGAACATTCAACTGAATTTTCAGCCACTCCCAACGATACGATATAAGAATCTTCAGGAGCATCCGTCGGACAGAACTGCAATCCTGCTTCAAAAGATTTACCATTACCGCGTTGAGCCTCCGCTATTATGGAATTTGCTTGGGAATTAAATTCAAATTTTGTCCCGATTACGTAATCTACGAGAGAATACTCCCTGTCATCATCAGGGTGCATATTAACCATGATAGATTGCGTATAGTTATATCCGTTGATATATCCGCCCGTGCCGGCTCCGGCCGGGACCATGCACGTAGTAAGAAAATATCCGTTGTATTTATCATTCCATCCCCAGTTGAAATGGAAATATCCTTGGCCATCATATCCGTCGCAGACGAATGCATGTCCTCCCGATCCGAGCCATACGGCATCCCGGCCGGTATAGTAAATAGGCATTCCTGCGGAGAGCATGGAGTAGAGTATATTCTCCCATTCATTGCGCGTGAAAGATTCCCGGCGTATATGCTTCATATCTTTCGAATAGCCGAAATAGTTGATCATGCCATCCTTTGCATTATCATCTGTCGCTCCACTTGATGAAGCTCCGTAAGTCATTTTTACACCATGGCCTACGGCCTTCATAAGCAATGCGACAGCATCAATAGCATCTTGCGGTGAATCTTCGGAATATACGTCGAGCATTTTCTCCCATTCGAACTGCAGGCCGTCGAAAGTCATCGAGCGTGTGACCTTATCCGAAGAGGTATCCTTATAGGTAATGGATCCTTTCGGAGCCGGGGGCCATGAATAATGGTACATTATCTGTGTAAGGGCGGTTGCGACGCATCCGGTCGGCGATTGCTTTTCGTTGACTATGGGAGTCATTGCGTTGTACGGGTCAGTCTGTCCCCAGCGTGCGCTTACCAATGGAGCTATAGCCGGACCTACCGATGGGGGAAGCTTGACAGTCCAGGCAGATTCATCATCATTTTCAGTCAGCATATAGTTTATTTCATCAGCTATCTGATTCATCCACCATTTAAGACCATCGGGAAGTTCTTCGGTATTGTTGAGCGTGCCTGTCTCCGAATATCCGAGCATAGGAACAAGTCGATCATCTGCCGCGAGGATAAGATATCCGGGTCTTGCGGAAAGAGTGTAGAGGTACAGAGCGTCCTTGCCTGCTTCAGTAGGAATAGAGCCCAGATAACGCGGATTAGAGTTTGCTATGGCTTTTGAAGCAGCAACCCGGTTGCGATCTGACTTCAATCGTTGCAAGGCTTCTTGTGGAGAAAGATGAGCGGCATGTAGTCCGAGGGCCGTCAATCCTGACAGCGCGAGGGCAAAGAGCCGCCCCTGATAGTGAGACTTAATCATTGGTTAGTTATAGTTTGGTTCCGACTGCTAAGTTATTAATTTTTTTTGATATAGCAAAACTTTTAAGAAATAATAATAAGACCGAACAATAATAATAAGACCGAACAATCATAAAATGATTGAGTAATTTCTTTGATAAGAGAATATTTGGTAACTTTGCAGAAATCATTTTTCAATAATGAGTTTGGAAAAAGATAATTTATAAATCGAGGTCAAAGTAAGAGAAACATTTTTGATGAGAATCGTCATTGTCAATAAATCGGATTGTCGTGGAGGAGCTGCTATTGTCAGCAAGCGGTTGATGGAAGCATTTCGCGCGGAAGGAATAGATGCCCGGATGGTAGTAGCAGAGAAACTATCGGATTCTGAACATGTGGCTGTTGCAGCTCCCGGATGGAAATTAAAATCAGCATTTTTGGCCGAGCGACTTCAGATTTTTATTGCCAACGGATTCAACCGGTCAGATCTCTTCAAGGTAGATACGGCGAATTTTGGTGTCGATATCCTGAACCATCCGTGGGTAAAGGAGGCTGACGTTGTAATGCTCAACTGGATTAATCAGGGATTCATATCACTCAAAGAGATCCGAAAACTTGCCAATGCCGGGAAGAGATTAATATGGACAATGCATGATCTTTGGGAGATGACAGGGATATGTCATCATTCAGATGGTTGCTCGCTTTATCAAGGTAGATGCGAAGCTTGTCATTTCTTGAGTAAAAAAGGGAGGATAGAAAATAAGCCGGACTTATCTTCACAGATTCAGACGATCAAACAGCGATTATATAAGGATGTAGATATAAAGTTTGTAGCGGTAAGCACCTGGCTTCGAGATTTGGCAAAGAAATCCACGTTATTGAAAGATCAGGATGTAAGGGTAATTCCCAATGCTTTCAATCCTCTTAAATCTGCAGACAGGAAAGAATCGGAGATGAGAAGGCGGCGTATTGTGATGGGAGCGGCGCGTCTTGACGATCCGGTAAAAGGATTGTCTGTCATGGTCGAAGCAACCAAGATTTTCGCCCGTCGCTGGCCCACATTGGCTGAGGCAGTGGAGTTGATCACGTATGGAGATATCCGCGATGCGGAAAAATTTGAAGGAATTGCCATTTCTCATCGTCATCTCGGACGCATATCGGGGGAGAAGGCCATTGCAGAACTTTATTCCGATAGTGACATTGTATTATCGACTTCGGAATATGAAACTCTGCCCGGAACTTTGATAGAAGGTCAAGCCTACGGCGCAGTTCCCGTCAGTCTTGACAGGGGAGGGCAGCGGGATATAGTAGATAATGGAGTGACAGGATTTTTAGCGGAATATCACCCCGATCCAAAAGTAAGAGCCGAGAGAATCGCTGAGGCGTTACATGAAGCGTTACTCGCCGTCGGACCGGATATCAGGCGTCAAATGAGGGAGAGTGTGAAAGTAAAATTTTCAGCTCAGGAAATAGCTAAAGCTTATCTGCAACTATTGAAAGAATAGGAATTAGGCCCAATTGAACCTAAAAGAGTAAAATAGCGTTATAATGATGAATTCTGTGGAGTATTACTTTGCAGGATTTTAACAAACGTAATATTAATCCTTAACCACTTGAACTATGAAAAAGTACGTATGTGAAGTATGCGATTGGGTTTATGATCCCGCAGTAGGAGACCCTGATAACGGAATCGCTCCCGGCACAGCTTTTGAAGATCTTCCTGAAGATTTCGTGTGCCCCTTGTGTGGAGTAGGCAAAGACCAGTTTGCTCCAGTAGAAGAATAATATTTAAAAAGAAATAAACCCCATCGGCCGCGATTGCATCTTCAGATGATCTCGCGGCCGATCTTTATTAAAGAATTTGATTAAAGTAAAAGGGTTTTAAATAATGATATAAGACATAATTATGGGAAACACGGATAATACAAATCGCAAGCGTAATGTAGCCGAGCAGGTGGTAGACCAATTGGCCGAATCCGGAGTGGAACGCATCTACGGGATCACGGGCGATAGCCTGAATGCCCTCACTGATGCCATTACTCGCGACGGCCGAATCAAATTCATTCATGTACGCAATGAGGAGGCAGGCGCTTTTGCAGCAAGCGCGGAGGCCCAACTGACGGGGAAACTTGCAGTCTGCGCAGGTAGCAGCGGTCCCGGTCACGTCCATCTTATCAATGGACTATATGATGCTCAGCGCTCTAATGCTCCCGTCCTTGCGATTGCTTCGACGTGCGCGTCTTCTCTCTTCGGCACGGGTTATTTTCAGGAGACTAATCCTATACTTCTCTTCTCAAACTGCTCTGTCTATAATGAAATGGCTGTCAATCCTGCGCAGGTCCCCTCCATGATCCATGGAGCAATGCAGGAGGCGATTTCGCGTGGAGGGGTAGGTGTGGTCGGGCTTCCGGCCGACGTTATCAATCTTGAGGCTGCTTCGGATGGGGCTTCTATTCTGCCTTCCTATACAGAGCGGCTTGCAGATCCGTCAGATTCAGAGCTTGAGAAAGCTGCTCAATTGATCAATGACGCTGATACTGTCGCAGTGTTTGCAGGCTGTGGCTCAATCGAAGCAGCTGATCTTATTAAGGAATTCGCCGATTTGGTTAAAGCTCCGGTAGCTACTACTTATAAATCACAGATGGAGTTAACCCGCGACATGCCGAACTACGTCGGCCATATGGGATACCTGGGAATGTGGTCTGCGGAAGATGCCATAGCTGAAGCTGATCTTATATTGGTGCTTGGCACGAATTTCCCATATCCAGGATTCTTCCCGACTGATAAGAAAATTATTCAGGTTGATATTCGGGCCGAACGCTTGGGCAAGCGTGCGAAGCTTCAACTCGGAGTGCGTGCAGACTCAAAAAGATTCATGGAGGCTCTTCTGCCGAGGATTGAAGCTAAGACAGATACATCTTTTCTTGATAAAGCATTGGCTGCGTGGGAAAAGATCCAGAAAAAATTCGCTTTGCCGGTAGAAAATCCGGGTAATAAAGGAAATATCAGGCCTGAATTTGTAATCTCTACTCTGGATAAATTAGCTGATGATAACTGCGTAGTGACCGTCGATACGGGCATGAACAATGTATGGACCAGTCATTATCTCCATCCCGGGCGAGATAGGAAAATGATAGGGTCATTTACTCATGGGTCCATGGCTAATGCTTTGCCGATGGCCATCGGAGCAAAACTCGCCTGTCCGGACCGGCAGGTGATATCGTTGTCGGGCGATGGCGGACTCGCAATGCTGATGGGTGAACTTCTCACAATTGCGCAGTATAAACTGCCGGTTAAAATATTTGTGGCCGATAATCGTGCATTAGCATTCGTAAAGTGGGAGATGGAGCTGGCAGGATATCACCCGAGTGAGGTCGACCTCGCGAATCCTGATTTCGCGGAGGTAGCCAAAGCTATTGGCATTGAAGCCCGGACAGTTACGGATCCGGCTGATCTTGAAGATGCAATGAAGCAATGGTTGCAGGCTGAAGGGCCTGCCTTGCTGTCAGTCACAACCGACACTGACGCAGCTTCTTTCGCTTTCAGCGAATCATTAATGGAGAAAGCCGCCCCCGGAAATCCCGTCAGCAACTTTCTTGCACCGGGGAATGTATGAAAGAAATAATTAAGAAAAGTAAGCACCGATATCATTGCGGTGCTTTTTTTATAAAACGGGGTCTTAGAGCCAGTTTACTAAAGAATGTTAACGAGAAAAAGTACAGATTTTGAGGCAGTTTCGATTTTTGAAGAGGGAGCGATGCGGGCATCGTGACCGATGAAAAGATCGAAACTGGCCAAAATATGGGCGTTTTATCGTTGATATTCGATCAAAATGAAATTTTAACAGTTCTTAGTAAACGGGCTCTTAATTCCATAGGTCAAAGATTTTGGAGGCTAATTATATTTCATTAAATTTGCAAGTGAGTTTATATCCTGTGTTTTAAAACGGGGTCTTAAAAAAGTGAAATTTATGATAACTGAATTTCTTGGGGATTGGCATCTTTTCGGGATTGTGACCGGATTGTGTACGTTCTTGATTATCGGATTGTTTCATCCGGTAGTCATTAAGTGTGAGTATTATTTCGGAGTGAAGTGTTGGTGGTGGTTTCTGCTGCTTGGGATTGTGATGTGCGGGTTAGCCGTCTGGGTGAATGATCTCTTTTTGTCTACGATTTTCGGAGTGACAGGCTTCTGCGGATTTTGGACAATTCTCGAAATCTTCGAGCAGCGTGAGAGAGTCAGGAAAGGATGGTTTCCGGCCAATCCTAAGCGAAAAAAATCCAAATGAATTGATAGTAAGATAGCTTTCGATTATGCTTTATAAATCTCGTTGGGACTCTGGGACATGGCTGATGCTGGGCTTGATGACTGCTTTTTGTATTGCTCCCATATTTTTTGATGATGACGGATGGATGCCTCTTGTCGTCGGGGGTGTAATGTTTGTAGTGGTAATTATAATGTTGCTGAGTGTCTATTATAAAATAGAAGGGGATAAATTAAAAGTCTACACTTTCTTTATCCCCTCCTCGTATCCTATTGATAAAATTTCTATGATAGAGCCTACAAAATCGATCTTGTCGGCTCCGGCGGCGGCTTTGACTCATCGGATGGCCATCCATTTTTCAGACCGCAGGATTTTGAAGAGTATGATGCCGTTGGTCATATCGCCGGCAAATCAGCAGGAATTCATCGGGAAGCTTCTCGAAATAAATCCCAATATAGATGTAAAGCCGGGAGTTACTGATGAGTAGACTCATTGCCCAGCAGAAATCTAAGTGGGCGGTCTACGCGCGCGGACCACGCTGATTCTTCATGCGGCGCTCCGTAATCTATATAGCTGTCGAGATTAACTCCGTATTTATAACCTTTTTTCTGTGCGATCAAGAGCGCCTGAGTATCCCAAGGACCATAATATGCATCTATGGTAGACGTGCCATGGTCGAAGTATAATTTGTGGGACTCGGGGTCAGGCAGATGATTGACTACATAATCCATCATTGCGTTGCCGAATTTGTCGCCCGCATCAAGCGATCCATACCAATGAGTAGACAGGCATCCCGCTCCTCCGAAAACTTCCGGATATTGCGAAATAAGATACAGCGACATCAGGCCTCCCATGCTTGATCCCATTACGAAAGTATTATCGCGGTCTTTAAGAGTAGAATAGTTAGAATCGATCCGAGGCTTAAGAGTTTCCACAACAAATGCTGCATATTCATCGCCCATTACGGGTTGACCCTTGAGCTTGACCTCCGACATGAGTTCGTCAAGTCCTGCGTCCTTTACTGCCTGCTCCGGCATAAGCTGAGAAACCCTTCGAGCAGGATCGCTATGTATTCCGACAATGATAAAAGGCATTACCCCATTTTGGGAAATAAGTCGGCAAGCAGCGCGATCCATCTCCCATGCCTGGGCATTCCAGGTTGTAGAAGCGTCATAGAGATTCTGGCCATCGTGCATGTAAAGCACCGGATAACTGTCTTCGTGATTATAGGATTCCGGTAGCCAAACGTCAATTGCTATAGAATCATTTAACTGCGGAGAATAGATAACCTCTCTCTCAATTTTTCCACATTCCGCATTCTGCAGAGCGGGCATAGCCGAAGCAATAACGGAAGGAATTGATAATATTCCCGCCATTGCCATTATTCTTAAGTTTCTTATATTCATTTCAGCCTTCATGGAATGATGTGAAGAATTGACGCTCTTGAGTTGGAATAGGTGAGTTCCGGCGTGCAACTCCTATAGCGCGGATTAAATATGCCATATTATTGCCAAGGTTGCGCATGGTCTGAAGTCCTTCCCGGTCAGCTTCGACATCCTCGGCTGTGAATCCATGGACTTCATTCCAGTATGTGCTTGAAGCTATAGGCATGGCTGAGATGGTGAAATATTTATTGATTTCATCAAAAGCTGAAGTCGAACCTGCGCGTCGACTTGACACAACTGCTGCGCCGACTTTCATTGTCTTGTCGATGGTCGTTGCGGTACTATAGAACAGGCGGTCGAGGAATGCAAGCAGCTGACCGTTGGCGCCGGCATAATAGACAGGAGTGCCAACGAGCAGTCCGTCAGCATCGGCCAGTTCGGAAGCTGCCTCATTTACCACATCATTGAAAACACATTTGCCATTATTCCGACAGAAGCCGCATGCTATACATCCTCTGACATCTTTGTTGGCAACGTCAATATGTTTGATTTCAATACCATGTCCGCGCAGAGTATCCTCAACTTCCTTGAGTCCTCTCGCCGTGCATCCGTTAAGATGCGGACTTCCATTGATTACCAATACTTTCATACTAAATTGTATTAATTTCGCTTTCTGAAGCAAAAGCATCAGAAGATTATCGAGAATTTGGATTTTCAGATATAATAGATTGGTATTATTTTAGAGCGAGACCATCCCGGAATGCATTTCCCACACGCTTGCCGAGTTCGATATATCCGTTGGATATGGGATCAAACGTGATAAGATGCATCTTTTCAATGTCCGGACGACCCTCGGCGTTGAGATATTTATCTTCACAAATAATGTTCAGTATCTCTGCGACCATATAGAATCCTGATTCCGATTCATGGATCAGTTCCTTGATTCGACATTCCATTGTCATGGGAAAACATTCAAACACAGGGGCATCGACGGTTTCAGCTTTATGGGAAGTCCATCCGGTCTTCTCAATCTTTTGAGGGTCCTTCTTAGCGCTCACTATGCCGACAAAGTCGGAAGCGGGAAGAGTATCGGAAGTCGCGAATGCTACTGTAAATTCTCCGTTGCGTTTGAGATTATCGGTTGTCTGGTGAGAGCCCAGAGATATGAATAGCTCGTGGTGATCCCATTGTCCTCCCCATGCAGCATTCATAGCATTGGGAGTCCCGTCTTCATTATACGTCGCGATAATAAGTACCGGCTGAGGAAGTACCCATGCATTAGGTTTAAAATTCATAATTATTATGTATTCTAAGGTTATTGAATATATTATAATGTATTAACAACCGAGAGTCTGAAACGTTGCAATATGCCTGCATTTATATTATTATGGGATATTTTTAATTGGGAAACTTCGATTGAGTCGCGATTGTTGTTTTGATGGTAATTTTTATTGTTCAAGTAATTTTAATCACAAATATCGTTTAATTTTTGGAACTTACTTAATAGCAATTGCATTGCTTTTTATGATCCGAAAAGAATGTGCGATGTTTCAGACATTTGCTTCTGATCGATGAGTCAAAACAAATTCTTGTTTACGGCAAGCAAGTAATAGAGCATAAACGATAGAGACAGTTGTTGAAATGGTTGCGAAGTCAACCATTTTATTTTTTGGATTGTTGTATATGTGAATGATGAAAACAAGAGTAAATATTCAGAATCCGGCTTTTGGATGCAAATTAGGTCGGGCTTACCAGATATTGATATCCCAGCTTGATGCAGCGCTGAAAAGAGAGCATCTTGATATTACTGCAAGTGAATATCTCGTACTCCGGGCGGTCTACAGTCAAGAAGGACTTCAACAGTGTGAGATCGCTGACCTGGTCGGTAAAGATAAGGCCGCTGTATGCAGATGTGTAGCAGGGCTTGTCAAGAAAGGTCTACTTTCTGTTGTGTCGGTCAGCTATAAATGCCTCAGAGTTTATCCAACGGATAAATCCATAGAAATTAAACCGAAAATTATGAAAGTGGCTGCCGAACGACATAATGCACTGTTGCAACTGACCACTCCCGGCGAACTGAAAATATTTACTAAGTTGCTTGATAAAATAATAAATATCGATTAATTCGTATAACTTACATATATTCTATATTTAAAATAAGAAAGGAATTAACTATGATTACACTCACGATTTGGTCGGATTTTGCATGTCCTTATTGCTATATCGGCGAAACAAGACTCGAAAAGGCTATCGAGGAACTTGGAGTTAAAGATGATGTGAAGATTGATTACCGCGCCTTCGAACTCGATCCCGGAGCTTCCAAGGAAGTCGTGTCATCTACTCCGGAGCGTTTTGCAAAGAAATATCTCCTAAGTCTTGAAGGTGCAAAGGAGCAGATCGAGCAAATTTCCTCGCTTGGACGCGAACTTGGTATAGATTTCAAATACTCTACGACTAAATACTCCAACACTCGGGATGCCCATCGATTGATGAAACTTGCCGAGGCAAAATATGATCGCGCAGTAGTAGGGCGGCTCAATGAACTCTTGTTTAAAGCCTATTTCGTAGAAAATCTAATTCTTGCCGATCATGAGGTTCTGCTCGCAAAGGCTATTGAAGCCGGAATGAAAGAAGATGAAGTTAAGGATGTGCTTGATTCCGACAAGTATGATGATGAAGTTCGATTTGATGAGAGGGAGGCAATGATGCGTGGAGTTCACGGAGTGCCTTATATTGTATTCAATGGAGACTTCGCGGTTCCCGGGGCTTTGACTCTCGATGGATTTAAATCCGCAATTCAGCGGACAATGAAGAAGGTCAAAGACAATCAACCTCAGGAGCGTGCGCATCAATGCGGTCCGGATGGTTGCCAACTTATATAATCTGTGTAAACGAACCTGCTATTCTACCAATCATCTACTTTCATTCTTGAAAGTAGAATTAATCTGAAAATACTATGATACGCGAACTTCAAGTGCAGGGAGTTTTTGCTGAAAATACCTATTTTTATATAGATCAACACTCCCGATCGGGGTTTCTCATTGATCCCGGAGCCCAGGCTGGATTAATCTATGATGTCATTGCCCGCAATGGTTGGCAAATTGAAAAGATTTTACTGACTCATGGACATTTTGACCACATGGGAGCAGCTGAGATATTGAGGGAAAAATTGGTAGCTCCGATATATATCTATTCTTCCGACACGAGATATCTAAATGATCCATACCTGAATCTCAGCGGAAACTCCGGTCAGCCGATTACAATCCCTCATTATGAGGAACTTTATGACGGAGAGCTAATACGTCTTAAGGCCAATTCGGGATTCTATCTAAAAGTAATTCATACTCCCGGTCATACTCCGGGGTCAGTGACTTTCTATTCTCCTGAAGAGCGGGCAGCCTTTGTTGGCGATACTCTCTATCAGCATGGTCCCGGATTGACAAATTTTCCCGGAGGCAACCGTCAGGAGTTGAAGAACTCAATTGTCAATAAAATTCTCACTCTTCCGGAAGATACTATACTTCTTTCCGGTCATTCCTCACCCATAACGGTAGAAAGGGAGAGAGAGTTGCTGCTACGTTAAACTATTTTACACTGAAACTTCCCGGCTTACCTACTTAGGTTATGCAAAAATAGAAGTTGTATCGTCATTCAGTCACAAAAGACATAAGGACTTAAATATATTTAGTTCTTATGTCTTTTGTGTTTAAAAAGACATAAGCACATAAGGACATAAATATATTTAGTTTTTACGTTCATGTGTGTTAAAAGACATAAGCACATAATTGGAGAAATGGATTATGTTCTTATGTGCTTATTTCTAAAAATGACAATCTCTTGGAAAACATTGATTAATTTGCAGTTGTTATTCTGTTATTATACTAATTTATTTTTAGGGCTTATGAAAAAGACAATTGGATTGCTTTTTGCCGTAGTCGCCGTATTGTTGGGAATGACAGGTTGCAGTTCCTACAGTTTGATCAATAGCGAATCATATGTAGGGGAGAACGTTGCATCTTTTCATACATTCCGCATGGTGACTCCGAGCGACGGACATCTGCCTCCGGGTATGTCGATGGTGTCTTATTATAACATTGCGGCTGCAATTCGTGAGCAACTGACAGAACGCGGATTCACTGAAGATTCTGAATCTCCGCTTCTCGTCAATATCGGCCTGACAGTCAACAAAGAACTTGTCAACGAGCCTTATACCCAGACTATCCAGACCGGTCCGAGTTATTACCCTGCTCCGGCACCGCTACCTCGTCCTATCGGTCCCGGCGTTCCTCCTCCCGGGGCTCCGATGAATGGAGTTGTACCGGTATTTATTTATCCTCGAGCTTATTATTGGCCGAATTATACTACTTATACCCAATGGATTCCAACTTTGTATAAGGAGGGAGTGCTGACAATGGATCTGGTAAATATCAAAGCGGAGAAGCCTGTCTATACTACTTCTGTTGCAACAATCCTTGACAATGGCGACAGTCAATTGCAGACCTTATCCGGGATAACAAAGGCGGTAGAAGTCCTATTTTCCAAGTTCCCCGTTCCGATACCTAAAAAATAAGTAAGTGAGAAAAATTAATGAACATATAAAAGGAAGTTATTTTTGAGCAGATTTGAGCTTGTCAGTCAAAAATAACAAGTTTTATTGTTCAAGTAATTTTAATCACAAATATCGTTTAATTTTTGGAACTTACTTAAGTAATATGCGTCGTCAAAGACAGCAACTTCCAGACGATGAGTCCAGGCAAATTCTTGCCAATGGTAAGGAGTGCGTGATCGCGGTAGATGGAGATGATGGATATCCTTACGCCGTGCCTCTGAATTACGTCTATGACGGAGAGTATATCTATCTTCATTCCGCTTCGCAGGGGCATAAGATAGATGCCTTGAAGCGCAACTCCAAGTTATCTCTTTGCGTTATCGACAAGGCCGACATAGTGCCCGAAGAATTCACCACTTATTTTAAAAGCGTCATAGTCTTCGGAAAAGCAAGATTTATTGAGGATGAAGACGAAAAGATTGAGGCTCTCCGGAAATTATCGGAAAAATATAGCAAAGGGATAGATCCGTCAGATGAAATCAAAAGATTCCTGAAAGTAGTCACCATCATAGAAATCTCCATCGATAATATGACAGGCAAAGAAGCTATTGAACTCACTCGACAGAGATAAATGAAGAGGCTGTGTCGTATTGAAGAGTCACCAAAAGTAGGAAATTAAAAGAGGCTGTCTAACAAGCAAAGTTAGGCAGTCTCTGTTTTTTGTGTAAAAATTCGCAGATTCAGGCGGCATTCT
>JAIDYR010000114.1 GCA_029057985.1 Muribaculaceae bacterium
ACCAAAATATGGGCGTTTTATCGTTGATATTCGATCAAAATGAAATTTTAACAGTTCTTAGTAAACGGGCTCTTAATGTTACAATTCAGCTGACACACAGATGCAGTCGCCACTTAGAAAAGAGTGAATATGGCATTTTTTACAAAAGATTCCCCGGTAGCTATTTATAACAAAATCTTTTTGCGTTAGATGAAAGTCTTCTGACACAGCATAGGCAGTTATAAATGTACCAATCACAAGAATATCGATCAGACCAAATATCCATGATATCTGAAGGTAGCAGAGCGGAAGGTCAGCAAATACTTTGAGAGTTGACTAATTTTTATTAATTTTGCAGTCTGACAATTTTCGGTTTATGAATAGATATTTACGCAGTTTTTTGATAATGTCGACCATTCTGGTGAGTATGACTTCATCGGCTTTGCGCCTCGAACCTATCAAGTTCGGCGCGATGAATCAATGGTACACCCGCGAAATCTCCGAATCCGCCATAATCGGAGGGGGCAAAAAGACTCTCTATGAAATCGCACCCTCCGGCAAAACTTCAGGCAATAAGGCCTATAAAAATCTGGGAGGCTCGCCTTGGGCCACATCCAATGTCTACGCCAAAGTATCCGGAGTTGTCAAGGGGAGTTGCGCGGTCGAACCGGCTACTGTCAACGGGCTGAAGATGGCTAAGGTGCAGGCCAAGATGGAGCACGTCAAGGCTCTGGGGATCATCAATATGGATGTGATGGTGGCAGGCACTATATTCCTCGGCGAAATAATCGAACCCATCACTTCAACCAAGACTCCATTCGGCAAGATGTCGATGGGCATGCCTTATACGAAGCGTCCGCAGGCCCTCGTATTCGATTATAAAGTCGACATGCCCAATACGAATACCCGCGTTAAGGCATCCGGACTTGGCGCCAAGAAGACTCTTCAGGGTCGCGACCAGGCGGAAGTCTATGTTCTGCTCCAGAAGCGATGGGAGGATGCCAAAGGCAATCTTCACGCCCAGCGAGTCGGGACAGGGCGCGAACGCTATTCAAAATCAATCCCTCTGACAAAAGGACATCAACTGAAGATAAATTACGGCGACATAACCAAACAATCCTTCTATAAGCCCTGGATGGGATTGCTCAACGGATCGAAAGCATATTATGCAAAGAATTCGAAGGGTAAATTAGTGCCGGTGCAGGAAGAATCATGGGCGCCGGCCGATGCCGTACCAACCCACGTTCTGATCATGGCCTCCAGTTCCTGCGGCGAACCCTTCGTCGGCACTGAAGGAGTGACCCTCTATGTCTCCAACTTCGCCTTTGGCTTTTAACGCAATATAGAGCGGAGAGTTTCGCGAAGATAATTTATCCCGAGATAATTTGTATCTTGGTTTCTCGGCGCTTGTGCCGGGATAAATTAATAAAATAACCAAAATGAAAATAGCATTGATCGGCCATGGCAAAATGGGCCATATCATTGAAGAAATAGCCCGCTCCCGCGGCCACGAAATAGTCAAGATTATCGACGAGCATAATCTTCATGAACTCGCCTCGGAGGAGTTCCGGTCGGCTGACGTAGCCATAGAATTCACTCGGCCTGATTCTGCGGTAGATAATATTCTGAAGTGTTTCGCAGCCGGAGTCCCGGTAGTCTGCGGCACTACGGGCTGGACCGACTCTCTGCCTGAGTTGCAGGATATGTGTGGCAAAGGCGATGGAACTCTCCTATGGTCGTCGAATTTCTCCGTCGGAATGAATATATTTATGGCACTCAACCGCTATCTTACAAAGATCATGGCGAAATTCCCGGAGTATGCGCCTTCCCTTGACGAGACCCATCATATCCATAAACTCGATCATCCCTCAGGGACGGCTATCACATTGGCGGAAGACCTTCTGACCCTCTATCCCTCCATGAAGGGCTGGGAAGAGACGGAAGAGAGCAGAGTCATTGAAGATGATCTGCTTCCCGTCACATCCCACCGCGAAGGGGAAGTGCCCGGCATACACTCGATCACCTGGAATTCCGAAGCCGACGAAATCACTATCACCCATTTCGCCCATTCACGCGCCGGATTCGCTCTGGGTGCAGTCTTGGCTGCCGAATGGCTTCCCGGACATCAGGGATTCTTCACAATGAAAAATGTCCTTGATTTCTAACCCTGACAACAATGGATAACAATAACAATATTCCTGCTGCCGAAAAAATAGAGCAGGAAAAACTTACATTTATTGAAGATTTCAAACGCCGTCTGCGCCAAACGAAGACTACGCGCTGGATTCGCTTCGCCGTAGTCTCGCTGCTCTTCTGCGGCTTCGTAGTCTGGATCGGTAATCCTTGGATTGCCATTGCATGGTTGCTGCTGCTCGATATTTATATCACGGCTTATATACCCTGGGGATGGTGGAAGAAGACCAAAGGACCCGTCCGCGCTGTCATGGCCTGGGTCGACGCTATTATCTACGCACTGGTGCTCGTCTACCTGATCTTCGCTTTCATAGGCCAGAATTATAAAATTCCATCGTCTTCTCTGGAAAAATCTTTGCTGGTAGGAGATTATCTATGGGTCAGCAAGGTACTCTACGGACCGAGAGTGCCCCAGACACCGCTCCATTTTCCTCTTGCCCAGCATACTATGCCGGTAGTCGGGGGCAAATCATACATCGAAAAACCTCAACTTGCATATCATCGGCTACCGGGTCTGCGCAGTATCGAACGCGGGGATATCGTCGTCTTCAATTATCCGCAGGGAGATACTGTCCTCACGGCTCGGCCGAATGAGGATTATTACATGATCATCAATCAGATGCGCCAAGAGGGAATCGACAATCCTGCCGAATATATAGCGATGAATCCGGCGAAGTTCGGGAAAGTCATATATCGTCCTGTCGACCGCCGCGAGAACTATGTGAAGCGCTGCGTCGGTTTGCCCGGCGAATGGCTTGAGATTCGCAATGACACAATCTATATCAACGACAAAGCGATCGCGGACGCTGACAACGTCCAGTATAACTATATCATTCCTGTCAAGGCTATCATTCCGGCCGAGCAATGGGAATCGATCGGTGTGCGACATGAGGATTGCGGCGATATTCCGCTTCAGTTGGAATATGTGCCTTTCCGCTTCTATGACGTGCCGCTGACTGCCGAGGCAAAGAAAATTGTCGAATCATGGCCGCAGGTCGATGGAAAACTTATCCGAGAGGCTGACAGCGGCTTATTTAATATAGGAGGAGTATATCCCTATAGGGAAGCCTACGCCTGGACCCGCAACAATATATCGAAATTCTGGATTCCGAAGCGTGGCGTGACACTGGAATTGACTCTCAACAACCTTCCCCTCTATCGCCGATGTGTGGAAGTCTACGAAGGAAATAAAGTAGAGGTAAAGAACGGCAAGATTCTTATCAACGGCGCCGACAATCCATATTATACTTTCAAATACGATTACTACTGGATGGAGGGCGACAATCGCGACCGCTCGCTTGACTCCCGCTACTGGGGATTCGTGCCGGAAGACCATATAGTGGGTTCTCCGATGGTAGTGCTGACTTCTTTTGACGAGGAGAAAGGTGTCTTCGATCCGAAGAAATACCGCTGGAACCGGACGCTTGCCAATCCGAACCCCGACAAATCCAAAGCAGCAGAAAAGAATTGGAAGTAATACCTTATTTTCCTTCTGTGGCCGATATGCGAAGCTGGCTCGCAGCTCGCCTTGAGGACCTGACTGACTCCGAAGCATGGCGCCGGGTCGCAACGGACAAGCGTCCGCGCGACCTGGCGCGCGCTATTGTGGGAGGCGCGCAGGGACAACCTCCTTTGCGTCTTTCAGTAGCTATAGAGGGAGGAAGTTCGAGAGTAAAGCGCGGCCATCCCGAAGAATGGCTCTTATCCGATCATGGACGTTGGCGACAGATGCATCTCGGGGCATTGGATGCGGCCTACGGCTCCACTCCCTTCTTCCGATATTTTATTCCCGAGATAGAAGATGCTTTCAATTCAGTTAATGCCGGAGATTCTTTCTCTCAATTTACTTCCCGGCTCTTCCATTCTACCATCGGGAAGATTATCGACCAAGACGTAATCGACTCTCTGAGACGACTGCGTAGCGAGCAGCGGGATTTCTATCAAAAGTTAACGGAAGAAAAAAAAGAGGAAGAGATTGACGATTTGGCATTTATTGACGTTATATTCAGAAAAGGCCCTGAAGCGATATTTTCCATTACATAATTTAATCCATCCCCCGCGTAGCGCGGGCTATAATTATAATTTACGAACCTGCGAAACTTATATAATATTTATGAGCAATATTGACAAAATCATCAATCGGCTTCTGAACGTCGACAGCGGGCGCTATATGGCGCAACGCTGGCTGATCGGGTGCGCGATGATGATTGCTGCATTTTGCTCCTGGACTCAGGCTGAGGCCGCTCAGCCTGCGGATGACGGGTCTGTCCCGACGCTGAAAATATCAGCTTATGAAGGATTCCAACGTATTGTAGACCAATATGGGGATACGTGCAGATTGTATTTCATAAAGGAGATCGTCGTCTATCCTCCGCTAAAATTCAAGAATAAAAAGGATGAGGAGTTTTATTGGCGCACTGTCAGAGATGTGCGCAAGACCCTCCCATTGGCCAAGCTCTGCTACTCGACACTCTGCGAGACCTACGAGTATATCCAGACAATCCCTGATAAAAAGAAGCGTGAAGCGCATCTAAAGCAACTTGAGAAAGATATCTTCGAGCGCTACAAGCCTACCATAAAATCAATGACCAAGAATCAGGGTAAGATATTATTGAAACTGATCAATCGGGAGACAGATCAGAGTTCATACCATATCGTCAAGGCATTCTTAGGCACATTCCGGGCAGGATTCTGGCAGACCTTCGGCCGCTTTTTCGGCATGAACATGAAAGCCGGCTTCGATCCGGCCAAAAATAAAGAAGACGCCACCATCGACCGAATAGCGACCCTCATCGAGCAGGGCGCCCTTTAGAAATAGTCGGGCGACTAAGCGACTGCATATTTTAATAATTTATGAAGATGGGATTGATTAAATTATTCAAGCATGGACTCACATGGATAATGGTGGGGCTGATAAGATTTTATCAAGGGGCGATTTCGCCGATGTTTCCGGCTGCCTGCAGGTATACTCCGACATGTTCGCAGTATGCCATAGAGGCCATTCGCCGGTATGGACCAATACGGGGAGGCTGGCTCTCTATTCGCAGAATCCTCCGCTGCCATCCATGGGGCGGAAGCGGCTACGACCCGGTCCCCTGAATTGCAATAGACTTCACTATCTGCCACTTACCTTTTCTGTCACTTCCTACTCGTAGGATATATCCTTGCTCCTTTAAGGTTGCAATGATTCTTGACAAATAACTGCGTGATAATCCTGTTTTTTCTTGTAATTCCCCATATTTTATATGAGGGTTCATGGATATTATATTAAAAATATTTCTGTGTGTCTCACTAAAGGTCCACTCTATTTTTTCTGTCTCCTTTTCTGTCTCCTTTTCTGTCTCCTTTTCTGTCTCCTTTGGATTTGCATTCCACTCGATAACCTTAAATGCTGTGCCGAGAGTGAGATCAAATTCAGGCATCCCATTTCCATTGGCTATCAGATCATCTTCCACACGCTGGACTCCGCGACTGAAACGATTGACGAATCCAAGTACACGAAGCGACTCGGCTATCACTATGTTGCGATAATCGTTTACATTAGGGAAGTTCTCCGGATTCGCTTTACCATATAGACTTCCATGGTTCTGAATCTCAATGCGGTCATCGTATTCATAAAACTGTATCGGCCCGTTTGAGTCGTATGTTCTATGGCAGATTGCATTCATCAGTAATTCTCTGGTAGCCCAATGAGGATAATCAACAACGCTCTCTTCCCTTAATACCGATACCGGAACTGGACGTCGATTGGTGATGGTAGTATCAACGAAAGAGTCGAGTTGATACAGAACTTTCATTAAATTACCCGAGAACTTATATTCCCGGAGGATCTCTCCGCCACGACTTATGCCGGCAAACCGAACATATTGTATATATGCACCGGGCAAGAAACGCTCAACATTTTTGCCAAACATGAGTATTCCGGCATTTGTAGGACAATCGTAACGCGTATCGTAGAAGCCCAATGCTTGCATTTGATATTTAATATCTCGTTTATCTGCTTCTAACATTTCTTGTGGAATAGCCTTCGGAAGATAACCCACGCTGAAAAGTTGGGTATCAATATCTTCTATTGTGGCACGAAAACATGGAAGTGCATCGAAAGTCAAAGCCTGACTATTCCGACGTTCAAGCAGAATCTTCTCATCCTGTTCGTTAGCTACACCCTTGCGAGGACCGACCCGCACCCATATCTGACCTTTATATCTGATGGGTGGAAAATGCGATGGTTGTACTTCCACAACCGCTACTCGTCCTTCCTCAAGATCAGCATAATCCACTACCATTGATGGCTGGGGTTGAATATTTCCGTCTGTACGAATTGCTGAAAGATTTTTTAATAGCTGATCTGTAATCGGAATATTAAGGACTTTACCACTCTTATCCTCTGCACCGATAATAAGATATCCGGGTTTACCACTCCCTGGAAGGTCATTGGCAAATGCACAGATAGCCTGACCGAACTTATCAGTATCGTTTACTGAGCGAGTTCTTTCCGAACGATCGCTTTCAAGATCATCAAGTAAGGATTGTATTAATTTGCTATCGAAAGGCATAATCAGATTTTAATTACAATAGGCTGCATGACTTCGATATTGTCATGCAGCCTGTTTAGGTATGGGTTAGGGAGGGGGGGGACCTCCGTTAACGGATTTTTCGGTTCTGATGAAATAAGGGTCGGAAAAAGGGATTCCGACTTTTACTTTTTCAGCAGGGAGCGACCTTTCTCGATTGCCTGCTCGTTGAGGGGAATGAGCTTGTGGTGGCGTTCGGGGAGGGATTTTTTAAGACCCTTGATGACGTTTTCCATCGGGAGCTTATAGCCCATTGCTTCAAGAAGCGCACCCATCACGACCATATTGTAAGCCTTGGAGTTACCGATCTCCAGAGTCGCACCCATAGCGTCGATAGGGTAGATAGTGATATCTTCGCGAGTAGGATGATTATGGATACCGTTAGTATCGTAGATCAGAATACCGCCGGGCTTTACTTTCGGGGCAAACTTATCGAGACTCTGCTGGTTGAGAGCTATGACGTTATCGTAAGTATCAAGCACGGGCGACGAGATCTTTTCGTCAGAAAGGATGACAGTGACGTTAGCTGTGCCGCCACGCTGTTCGGGACCATAAGAAGGCATCCATGTAACCTCCTTGTCGTCCATAAGTCCTGAGTAAGCGAGGATCTTGCCCATCGAGAGCACACCCTGACCGCCGAAGCCGGCGATAATGATTTCTTCTTTCATATCCGGTTATGAAATGTTTTAGAGGTTAAGGATTAAAGATTCTTGAGGTCGCCGAGAGGATATTTCTCAAACATATTTTCGACCATCCATTCGTTGGCCTTTTCGGGGCTCATCTTCCAGCCGGAGTTACATGTAGAGACGATTTCTACTACCGAAGTACCTTTCTTGGCGAGAGCATTCTCGAAAGCCTTCTTGAGGGCAGCCTTGGTCTTGCGGACATTACCGGGAGTATGGACTGACTGGCGGGTCACGTAGCAAGTGCCGTCAAGGATAGCCATGAGGTTAGTGATTTCCAGGGGATGACCGTTGAGGTCGACGCGACGTCCGTAAGGAGTTGTGGCAGTCTTCTGGCCTACGAGAGTAGTCGGAGCCATCTGGCCGCCTGTCATGCCGTAGATAGCATTGTTGACGAAGACCATGACGATGTTTTCACCGCGGTTGGCTGCATGGATAGATTCTGCAGTACCGATAGCCGACATATCGCCATCGCCCTGATAAGTGAAGACTACGTCTTCGGGCCAGAGGCGGGAGATAGCAGTAGCTACGGCAGGCGCACGACCATGGGCGGCTTCCACCCAGTCTACGTCGATGTAATTGTAGGCGAATACGGCGCAACCTACGGGAGAGATGCCTACGGTCTTGTCAGTCAGACCCATTTCGGCGATGACCTCAGCCAGGAGTTTATGGATTACACCATGGCTGCAGCCCGGGCAATAGTGCATGTGGACTTCGTCGAGAAGCTCAGGCTTGGAATATACCTTGTTTTCCGGGCGGATAATATCGTTGATATCCATTGATGTGATTCAGTTTTAGAGGTAAAGGGGATTACTTGATGAGTTTCTCTTCGAGAGCCTTGACTACTTCATCCGGGCTGGGGATGATACCGCCGAGGCGACCGAAATGCTCTACGGGGAGAGCATCATGAACTGCGAGACGCACGTCTTCGATCATCTGGCCGGCGTTAAGCTCGACGCAGAGGATACCCTTCTTGCCTTGTGCGGCACGATTGACTGCTTCTGTCGGGAAGGGCCATAGAGTGATGGGGCGGATGATGCCAACCTTTATACCCTTTTCAGCGGCCATTTCCTTGGCTTTTGCGCAGATACGCGCGATCGAACCGAAGGCAACGATGAGATAGTCGGCTCCTTCGACGTCGATTTCTTCCCAACGGGTCTCGTTCTTTTCGATTTCGCGGTAGCGGGCCTGGAGTTCATGGTTGATTACCTCCATGCGGGAGGATTCGAGTTCGAGAGAAGTGATGACGTTACGCTTGCGACCATCCTTGCGGCCGTCGGCAGCCCAGGGACACTGCTTGCGGATTTCTTCATCCGTGCGGCGCGGACGCTGCTCGGGAAGGACTACTTTCTCCATCATCTGGCCTACGATGCCGTCAGCGAGAATCATCGCGGGGTTGCGGTATTTGAATGCGAGGTCAAATCCGAGACCTACGAAATCCACCATTTCCTGCACTGTAGAGGGAGCCAGAACTATAAGATGATAGTCGCCGTGGCCGCCACCCTTGGTAGCCTGGAAGTAGTCGGCCTGCGAGGGCTGGATTGTGCCCAGACCCGGACCGCCGCGCATTACGTTGAGGATAAGCGCGGGCAGGGAAGCCGCAGCTATATAGGAAATACCCTCCTGCTTGAGGCTGACGCCCGGTGAGGAGGAGGAAGTCATCACGGCCTTGCCGGAAGCGGCGCCGCCATAGACCATATTGATTGCCGCAACTTCCGATTCTGCCTGGAGGACTACCATGCCGGTGGTCTCCCAGGGCATGAGCTCTTCAAGAGTCTCAAGCACTTCGGACTGGGGAGTGATCGGGTAACCGAAATAGCCGTCGCAGCCGTAGCGGATAGCCGCATGCGCGATAGCCTCGTTACCCTTCATAAGTCTTACCTCTTCTTTCATATCTTTTTGTCAGTTTTTTCTAAGGTTGAGATTTAAGTGGGGCGGAAAAAGTTAGTGAAATCAGTCTACCTTTACTCGATAAACTTCGATGCAGGCATCCGGACATACCCAAGCGCAGGAGCAGCATCCTGTGCAGTTGTCGGGATTCGCCATGTAAGCGTAATGATAGCCGCGGTCGTTGACCTCATTGGGTTGCAACGCCAGAGTGTCGGTCGGACATGCCACGACGCAGAGGTTGCAGCCTTTGCATCGCTCGACGTTGACCGTGACAGCGCCTTTTACTTTTGCCATAATTTAGTCTGTATTGTATTATGTGTGGTTAGGTTAGCATGACCTTAAGTGTGAAGCGGAGGAGTCCTTCTCCCGCTTAATGCCAGTGCTTTTTCATGATAATTATTTCGTTGCAGAAGGATGCAGAATATTATCTGCATCAACTTTGCTACAAAAATATATAATTTATATGGAGTTTCAATTTAAAAAAATATGTTGTGCAACATGTTTGCCATTTTTCTTATATCTTTACGTCCATATTGCACATTACTCTCCATGGAGTGCAATATTATTTCTCTTCCTCACGCTTTTTTTCGAGAATCCGGGCGAGTTCGGCGACTCCGGCAGTGGCGGGCATGCGTATGACCGTCACGTCCGGAATATTCGGAGTCGGGGCCGGATTGGGATCAATATAATATATAGGAGTGCCCGGGCTGACGAACTGAAGCAATCCGGCAGCCGGATAGACTATTAGCGATGTGCCGATGACTACGAATATATCCGCTTCCCTTACAATCTCTATAGCCGGCTCGATCATGGGGACCGCTTCCTGAAAGAATACTATATGCGGCCGCATCAGATCGCCGTTGCGGCCGCGGGTCTGAGGCGAAGTGTGGAGATGGTCGGCATCGAGAGTCTCTATATAATCCGGATTGGATATGGAGCGAATCTTCATCAGTTCGCCATGAAGATGGAGGATATTGGAAGACCCTGCTCTTTCATGGAGATCATCTACATTCTGGGTAATGATGTAGACATCGTAATCCTTTTCGAGTTCCACGAGGCCGCGATGAGCGGCGTTGGGCTCGGCAAGTAGAAGAGCATCGCGGCGGGCATTATAGAAATCGTGGACAAGGCGGGGATTCCGGCGGAATCCGTCGGCTGAAGCGACATCCATCACCGGATAATTTTCCCATAATCCGTCGGCATCACGGAAAGTCTTGATTCCGCTTTCAGCGGATATTCCGGCACCTGTCGAGATGACGAGTTTCTTTTTTTTCATACTTATTTTATGTTTATGTATTGATATCTTAGATTATATTCATGTATTCCGGATAATAAATCATGATTCCTGACCTTCTCTTCAGAGATATAAAAAATACCCAAAATGATCTTTTAATGAAATATTAATGCCTAAAATTTTTCCAATCACAAATTTATAATTATTTTTGCAAAAATTGTTGTTTTTTAATTCTAATTTTCATGAAAAAAACTTTACTTTCAATGATCGCTCTCAGCGCGCTGACCCTTTCAGCCAACGCTCAGGCGACAGGTAGCCTTGAGGCCCCCCTCACGGTGACTGAAATCATCGCGCAGGGCACTCCCTCTGCCGCAGTAGCCGACACTTACGTACAGGGCTATATCGTAGGTTATGTCGACGGTCAGGTTCTATCTTCCGGCGCACGCTTTGATCTCAGCGGCACAGTATCCAACACAAATATTCTTCTTGCAGCTTCCAGCTCTGAAGATAACGTAGAGGCCTGCATCCCGGTGCAGCTCCCCTCGGGCAATGTGCGCAACGCGCTGAGCCTTTTCGCTCATCCCGAGAATCTCTATCACGAGGTAATTCTCTGCGGATCTCATGAGAAATATTTCGGTGCCAACGGCATGAAGAGTATCACCTCCTATCAGTGGGTAGGCGAAGCTCCTGTCCCCAGCACTGAAAAACCCGGCGTAGACGTGACCGGTACTAAGGAAGCTCCGCTGACAGTAGCCAGATATCTTGAACTCGGCACTCCCGGCGTAGCCGTAGCCGACACTTGGCTGACAGGCATCATCGTAGGCTCCGTGACTGACAAGAGCCTCGATACAGCTGAAATGGGCGCTTCGGCCAATTCTTCCAAGACAAACATTCTGGTAGCCGCTACGGCTAATCCGGCATCCGTAAGCGAATGTATTCCCGTGCAGCTTCCTGCAGGCGACATCCGCAACGCCCTCAACCTCGCTGAGAATCCCGGCAATGTAGGCAAGACTATAGTACTTTGCGGCAGCCGCGAAGCTTACTTCGGCGCTACCGGCATGAAGTCGCCCACTTTCTTCTCTCTCGACGGCGTGACTCCCGAACCTCCCGCTCCTGCTGCCGGCATCTTCTATAAAGGTCTTGAGACCAACGCCGACGACTGGACTCTCAACGTAGGCGAAGTTCCGGAAGGCCTTAGCTATGTATGGGCATGGGACGCTAAATACGGCATCAAAGCATCCGCTTTCTATAAAGACGTACGCTATGCTACCGAAATCTGGGCCGTATCTCCCGAAATTGACCTCACAGACGCCAAGAATGCTACTCTCAGCATTTCTCAGGCCGCCAACTTCCTCAATGGCCACTTCGAATATATCATGACAGCAGTCAAGGGTGAAGATGGCGAATGGGAATACATCAACCTTGATCCCCAACCCGCAGGCAATTCATGGGCATACGTCGACAGCTCCGCTTCTCTCGACTCTTTCGTAGGCAAGAAGATTCAGATCGGCTTTAAATATACTTCCACTACAGAAGATGCTCCCACATGGGAACTCAAGAATATGGTAGTAGCCGGCGAGACTCTTTCTTCAGTAGCTACTGTAGCGGCAGAAAACGTATATGCAGCTAACGGCAATATCATCGCTCCCGAAGGCGCACGCGCTTTCAATCTCAGCGGCGTTGAGACCGGCCTCAACAACCTCCCCGCCGGCATCTACGTGGTTGTAGTTGCTGACAAGGCTGTAAAAGTTCTCGTCAAGTAAGAAATAGGTTTATACATAATCAGATAAAGAAAGGCTGAGCCCGATGTCGGGTTCAGCTTTTCTATTTATAGATCTTTTACTTAACCTATCCCGTTATAGCCCCGCAGAGCGGGGCTATAACGGGATGGAATGAATTTCCGAACTAACGAAACTTAAATCATTTATTACTTTCCCTGCATAAAACCTCGTCGGGGAGGTTTTATGCAGGGAAAGACTTGTCAATAACTTGTCAATTTCATGTTAAAAATTGGGGTGAAATAGGTCAAAAAGTATGTAAATAAACAGTTTATAAGTTGAAATGTTAAAATTTGCATTTGTGAAATTTTTTACTTCTCATGGTTCGGAGAGCGCCCGATAAAAGAACTGTCAATATCAAGGAGAAATTTTAGCATGGATTTTGACATGATTTTCCAACTTTTCAACAGGCTTAGAGCCCTCAAATCGTAAAAATTTATTAACTTTGCCATCTCTCTCATAATGTCAATAACTCTGCTATCTGACTGAATTTGAGATATAGGCCCTGTCAATAATATGTAAATAACCAAGACACGGACACTAATAACTCATATTTCCAAATTTTTCAGTAAAAAGTTATTGATAGTTTTTGACAGACTTTATTGTTGTTGTTAATATTGAGAGATTTTTATTTTAAATTTTAACCCAAAGATAATTTAATTAAAAAATATAAAAATGGCGGCGGAAAATGTCAATAACCCGCAATGCGGCTCTGCCCTCGGGGAAATGTCGGTCATCGAACTTAAGAAGGAGATCAAACGCCTCAAGCATGAGAAAAATGCTTTGATCATGGCTCATTATTATCAGCGCGATGAAATCCAGGAGGTAGCCGACTTCATCGGAGATTCGTTGGCCCTGGCCCGTAAGGCGGCAGAGACGGATGCTGATATAATAGTTATGTGCGGCGTCCACTTCATGGGAGAGACCGCCAAGATTTTATGTCCGGATAAAAAGGTTATCATTCCTGATGCCGAGGCCGGTTGCTCTTTGGCCGACAGTTGCGATCCTGAAGAGTTTGCCGAATTCGTTGCCGCTCACCCTGATCATACCGTCGTGAGCTATGTAAATACTTCGGCTGCCGTCAAGGCTCATACGGATATAGTGGTGACTTCTGGTAATGCCCGCAAGGTAATAGACTCCCTGCCGGAGGATGAAAAAATAATATTCGGACCCGATAGAAATCTCGGAGAATATATAAATACGGTGACCGGGCGCCGGATGCTTCTATGGGATGGCGCCTGCCATGTTCATGAGCGTTTCTCGCTGGAGCGTATTCTCGAAATGAAGAAAGAGCATCCGGGGGCCAAGATTCTCGTGCATCCCGAATGTAAACGTCCGCTTCAGCTTATAGCCGATAAGGTTGGCTCGACAGCTGCCCTGTTGGATTTTGCCGCTAATGACGACGGTAAGGAATATATAGTAGTGACCGAGAGCGGCATTCTTTTCGAGATGCGCAATAAATGTCCGGAAAAGACATTCCTCGCAGCTCCCGCGGAAGATGCGGAATGTCAGTGTAATCAATGCGACTACATGAAACTCAATACCTTGCGCAAGGTCTACGATTGCCTGCTTACCGAGACTCCTGAAATTCTTGTAGAACCGCAACTTGCGGAAAAGGCTCTGCGGCCCATTGAGCGTATGCTCGCCCTTTCGTGATGCATAAGAAAAATATAGTAGATCTGACGCGTATCACGCGCGATGATTACCGTCGCCTCGAAAAGCTCCCTCTTTTACTCCTTGCCGATAATGTGAGGTCGGGTCAGAATATAGGTTCGATGCTGCGTACTTCCGATGCCTTTATGGTGAGGGAAGTGATAATGGCCGGCATATCTCCCGTGCCGCCTTCGGCTGAGATTTCCAAGACTGCTCTGGGGGCTGAGGAAAGTGTAGGCTGGCGTTATGTGGAAGATGCAGTAGAAGAGGTAAAGCGCCTTAAGGAGAATGGAGTGGCTATTTTCGTATTGGAGCAGATTCATGAGAGTATCCCTCTTCAGCAACTTGACCGCGCGATTGAAGAAGTGCGTAAAGATAATCCGGATAGGGAGATATTGATTGTCGTAGGCAATGAAGTAAATGGTGTCGACCAGCGTATAGTAGATCTTGCAGACTTCGCCATAGAGATTCCCATGCATGGAATAAAGCATTCTCTCAATGTTGCCGTCAGCGCGGGGATAGCCCTTTGGGAAGCGTATAAATGTTTATAGAAGAATAATGGTAAGCATCATTACCCCTGCATATAATTGCCAACCATGGTTGCGCTCCACTGTGGAGACGGTCATGGCGCAGACTTATACTGATTGGGAACTGCTGCTTATCAATGACGGGAGTAAGGATGAGACTCAGGCTATAATGGATGAGATGGCACGCAGAGATCCACGCGTGCGCAGTATCTATTCCGAACATAAAGGAGTTGCGGCTATAAGAAATATGGGGATAGATATGTCTCGCGGAGAACTCCTTTTCTTTCTTGATGCCGACGATCTGATATATCCCTATACTCTTCAATATCTCTTTGAAATGATGCAGACTCGCGATGATATATCCATTGCCTGCGGAAATATAAAGCGATTTGATGATGGAAAAGAGGATATAAGAAAGATTCTTGAAAATGAAAAATCTATAGATTTTTCAGCTGACTTTTCTTCTCGGCATCTTCATATTCTTTCTCCGGAAGAGGGAGTGATGAGGAGTCTTTATCAGAAAGGTATGGAGGCTTCTTTATGTGGAAAACTTTTTAGAAGAGAACTTTTCAATGAAATGAGATTCATAGAGGGAGAACTTTATGAAGATCTCGATATATTTTTCCGCTTGCTTCTGAAAGGAGAAAAAATTGCTGAGGGAGATAGAATCGTATATCTCTACAGGCAACGAACAGGAAGCATCATTCATACGTTCAATTATAAGCGTCTTGTAGTGCTTGATGTGACCCGAAGGATATGCGAGTATATAGAGAAGTTTCATCCTCGAATGTTGCCGGCGGCAATCGACAGGCGATTTGCTGCAAATTATAATATGCTCCAGCTTATGCTGCGGCATTATTCCGAACTTGATTTCGATGCCGATCCGCATATACGGCTTACTTATGATTTCATCCGCAAGCATGCCTTCGAAGAATTATGCAATCCGGAAATAAGACTTAAAAATCGTATAGGAGCTTTGGCGGCGTTGCTATTGCCAAGAAAATTACTATTTCGATTACTTTAAGATAAATAATGGTGGGTTGAAATATAAATTAATTATAACCCCGCTCTGCGGGGCATGGGCGGGATAGGGATTCGTTATTACCCGCACCGACAACCGCTACGCGGTCGTCGCTACGGGCCTAACGCATAACCCCACTACGCGGGGTATGGGCGGGATGGAGATTCAACCGTATAGATCGAATATTACTAAGTTGAATATAAATCTATTAACTATTAATTATTAACTATTAACTATTAACTAATTTAAGTTGAGTTTACGAAACTTAAATAAATAATATACTGATGAAAAAACTTCTTCTCTGTTCGTTGATAGGGGCAGCTCCGGCTTTGCTCGGCGCTCAGGTAATAGTGGAGACTCCGGCCTATTCATGGCATGGAGATACCATTACTCAGGGGAGCTTCATGGCTACCGCTCCTTCCGCTTTTGAAATAATATCTACCTATTCAGCTCAACCCGGTTATTACATGGGCATAGATAAGGAATGGAAACTCAAAAATGACATTTCCTCTTATCCTCAGCTTAAGACTCCCAATCGACTCCATGAAGCCATATATAATATGGGTCTTGACGAGATGGTCAACGCTGTAGAACCCGACACTACACTCCGGACAGGAAAAGAATGGGCCGGCGTATGGACCCGTGATGTATCCTATTCCATTCTTCTTTCTATGGCTTATATGCAGCCGGAGGCTTCTAAGATTTCTCTGATGAAGAAGGTGGATTCTCTCGGACGTATTATTCAGGATACCGGATCAGGGGGTGCATGGCCCATATCGACCGACCGTGAGATCTGGACTATAGCAGCTTGGGAAGTATATAAGGTGACAGGCGACAAGGAATGGCTGCAATATATATATCCTATAATCAAACGCTCGCTGGAGACTGACCGCGAGGCTTTCTATGGCACGGAGACAGGATTGGTGAAGGGTGAGACCTCCTTCATCGACTGGCGTGAGCAAAGTCATCCGCGCTGGATGCAGACAGCCGACATATATAATACGGAGACTCTCTCTACTTCTGTAGTTCATGCTCAGGCTTGGAAGATTCTTGGTGAGATCGCTACAATATTAGGTCATAAGAAAGAGGCTAAGGAGGCTTTTGCTGAATCTGAAAAGATAGCGAAGGGTATAAATGATCATTTATGGCTTGACGACAAGGGCTATTATGCGATGTATCTATATGGTCGCGATAATATGCTGTCGAATCCCCGCGCTGAAACTCTCGGAGAGTCGCTGGCTATAATGTGGGAAGTTGCCGATAAGGAGCGTGCGAAGAAAATTTCAGCCTCGAATCCGACTACTCCCTTTGGAGTGGCTATATTCTATCCCTCTATTCCGGATATGCCGGCGTATCATAATAAAGCGCTGTGGCCATGGGTTGGCGCATGGTGGGGATTGGCTAATGCGAAGGCCGGAAATGAAGAGGGGGTGATGGAGGCTATCGGAAGTGTATTCCGTCCGGCAGCCCTTTTTGCTACCAATAAGGAGAATTTCAATCTGGAGAACGGCGATATAGCTACGGAACTTAATTCCTCCAATATGCTTTGGTGTCTGAGCGGTAATCTCGCTCTTACCCATAAGATTCTCTTCGGCATAGACTTCGAGAAGGATGGATTGGCGTTCAAGCCCTTCGTGCCTAAGGCTCTGGCAGCTACCCGGCAGCTTGATAATTTTAAGTATCGCGATGCTTCCCTTGATATCACTATTTCCGGATATGGCGATAAAATTAAATCGTTCAAGGTAAATGGTAAGGAGCAGGCGCCGTTTATTCCGGCCAAGAAAGCCAAGGGCAATATGAAAATCGAAATAGTAATGGCCGATAATTATATCGAACCGATCGGAGTGAATCATGCTCCTCAGATGAATACTCCCATCACTCCTATAGCATGGTTGGAAGGCACAACTCTGACCTGGAATCCTATCGAATATATAAATCACTATATAATAGTAAAGGATGGAGAGAAGATAGCCGAGACCCGCGCCACTACCTACGATGCTTCCGAACCGGGAGAATACCAGGTGATTGGAGTCAGCGACGCAGGAGTGGAAAGTTTCGCATCCGAACCTCGCTCTACGCGTCCTGAGATTTTAGTAAATATTCCTCTCAGCGACAATGACAAGACGACAGTCTTGAACATACCCGTAGAGGTAGACAAAGAGGGAGAATATTATATAAGCGTGCGTTATGCCAATGGTAATGGGCCTGTGAATACGGAGAATAAATGTGCGATCCGTACTCTCTCAGTCGATGGACATCGCGACGGCATCATCGTTATGCCCCAGCGCGGCCGCGACAACTGGGATGACTACGGCTGGTCGAACTCAGTAAGAGTCCGCCTGACTCCGGGCCAACATACAGTAACCCTCGACTTCCGTCCTGATAACGAAAATATGAACATCGAAGTAAACCACGCCCGCATCAATGCCATCCGCCTTGTAGAGCAATAACTCGTAGTTGACCACAGCGTTTACCATATGAACGGCGCGACTGCATATCCGGCAGCCGCGCCGTTTTTTTAAGACAAAAGCACATAAGCACAGAAATATCGTAGGGATATATGTGTCTTATGTGCTTCTGTCAATTTTTATTAATGGACGTTAGGTAAGCGATTTGATCAGGGGAGCGGGAAATAGACGCCGGGATTTAGTGTCGAAGTTGGCCCCGATGAGGATAATCTGTTTTCCGCTGAGTTGATAAGGGAGCCAGTATTTTTTTTCTTCGATCTGGTCCATGGCAGCTTGAGATGATGAATCGACCTTGAATTCGATGATGAAGACGTAGCGGTCCGTTTCCACGGTGATATCGATGCGTCCATTGGATGTGCGCTCCTCCATACGACAATAGAATCCCATTAGATTGAAGAGGAGATAGACTGCATTCTGGAAATGACTTTCCGCCGACCCTTTCTCGCTATATGGAACCCCCGCAATCATAGTTTCTATTCTCTTCATAAACCCTTCGGCATCCCCTTTCTCTACTTCATTGATGAAGTGAAAGATAGAAAAGGCCTTATTAGTATGCATGAAAGGCATGTATGAATAAAGTAGAAATTTCAGAAATCCTTCTTTGACTTCCATATTAGGATAATCCAGTGTAATGGCTTTCCTACGCTTATCATAATCCTTGATTGTCAGATATCCGGTCTGATAGAAAGCAGGAATCCCGTCGGGACTGAATACTCCACCATCTTCCAGGTCACTACGAGAAATCACGACGGGAGCTATATCCTTAAACGGCATATTCAGACGACGTACTACCTTGACAAGGAAATCAGGTGTACCCGTCCTGTACCAGTAATCTCCCAATACTCCGTTAGCAAACACATTGATCAAACTGAAAGGATTGTAGATATCGGGAGAAAGAGGCGAAAAATGATATCCGTCGTAATTTCGTCGTAATTCTTCCTTAATCTCTTCTGATGTCAATTCTTCATTTGCAGCTATTTTTTCAAGTTCAGGGTAAAAATATTCTTCTAATTCATTCGTAGTAATTCCACATATAGCAGCGAACTCATCAAGAAATGATATATCTCTCAGATTATTGAGATCCGAGAATATGGATACCTTCGAGAATCGGGCGACTCCGGTTAAGACAGCGATCTTGATATATGGATCCATTGTCTTTAGGTTAGAGTAAAACCCTTTCAAGATTGCGCGATAATTTTCGGTCAATTCCGGGTTATTAAGACTTCCTAAAAGAGGTTTGTCATATTCGTCGATAAGTATAGCAACTTTCTTTCCTGTATATTCAAAAGCGCATTTGATAACTCTTCCGAATCTTACACTCGCTGTCATACCTGGCGAATCATCCTCGCGACTTATATCATATTTTTTTTCCCATTCTTTGAGGTGATAATCCAGGAGGACGTCGAGATCTCCGGATTTTGTATAAGTCCCGTTGTTGAGGTCGAGATGGAGAATAGGATGGACTTCCCATTCCTCGGTCAATGAATCGATAGCAAGCCCTTTGAATAAGTCGCGGCGTCCCTGATAGTAAGCTTCGAGAGTCGACAGCAGCAGACTCTTCCCGAATCGGCGAGGCCGCGACAGGAAATAATATTTACCTTGCGCCAATTTATGGATAAATGCTGTCTTATCCACATAAAGATACCCACCCTCCCGAATTTCCGAGAAACTCTGGATACCAATAGGATACTTTATTTCCTTCTTTTTATCGATCATACCGCAAATATAATATTTCTTCTGCATTTATGCAAATACCTCGTTAATATCGGATAAGGTTTAGATAGAGTGTCGATAAGCAGAAATAGGAAATGGACCAAACAGAAATTTTAGAATAAGAAATTTAATTATTAATTTCGCTTTGAAGTAATCTAAATAGTAAAGTTCCGTAAATGGCTTTTAGTAGCCTGGCTGTAAATATTATTTTAGAAATGAAAAATTTTATTTTTATTGCAATTGCTATTAGTATTATTCTTGTAGGCTGTAAGGGCTCTGAGAAAGGGGTGTGTGATGATAATTTATTAAGTAAAAATACAATGAGATATGTGGCGGATTATGCAGTATATATGATCAGCAAGGCAGCTACAGAGACTATGTATGAATCTGAACCTATTGAGGACGACCCAAAACCTCTAACTCAATATTATCTTATTGATGTAGATAATGAGATTGGGCCGATTTTCAGAGATAATGGCAAGTTACTCAAGAAACTTGGTTTCACAGTGCGTACATTTGAGAGATCAGATGATATGGATGAATGCGAGGATTTCACAGATCTTTTAGCCACTCGACAAGGACGAGGAGGAGTTACCAAAATAGAAATGACTTCCGGAATGGATAGGGATTGCTATATTGAGTTTGCTAATGAATCAGAACTTGCCGCTTTTGTAGAATCAATGCGCGCCTCAGGATATTCCAAAAGCGGGCATATTTATTCCCATCCTAAGAATGTACCCGGTATGGGTCAGATTTATGCAAAGATAGAAGGACTGACAGTAAAAATGACATCTCCTTTTGAAATGCTCGGAACTGATTTTTAGACCATTTATGGCTATAAATAAGTGAGAATATGGCGTAATGAATTGCACCCTAAAAGTTGAATACAAAAACTTTTGGGGTGCAATTTTATCATTAGATAGCCTTATTTTAAAAATTCAACTAATTTCAGGATATTTGATCAGGGGAGCGGGAGATAGACGCCGGGATTTAGTGTCGAAGTTGGCCCCGATGAGGATAATCTGTTTTCCGCTGAGTTGATAAGGGAGCCAGTATTTTTTTTCTTCGATCTGGTCCATGGCAGCTTGAGATGATGAATCGACCTTGAATTCGATGATGAAGACGTAGCGGTCCGTTTCCACGGTGATATCGATGCGTCCATTGGATGTGCGCTCCTCCATACGACAATAGAATCCCATTAGATTGAAGAGCAAATAGACAGCATTCTGGAAATGACTCTCCGCCGACCCTTTCTCGCTATATGGAACCCCCGCAATCAGAGTCTCCATACGAGTCATAAAGCTTTCGGCATCCCCTTTCTGTACTTCGTCGATAAATAACCTTATATTAAACGGACTCTTGTTTCTTTTAGAGTAGAGATAATAAGGAATCAAAAATTTCCAGAAACCTCGTTTTACTTCTTCGTTCGGATAGTCGAGGGTATAGAGTTGGAATAAAGGATCATAATTTTTGATAGTGAAATATCCTGTCTGGTAAAGTACGGGTATAGGATTTTCCGACATGATTCCGGATGTCTCCAATTCACTATTATCGATCTGACAGGGCACTAATTCAGAAAGATTCCAATCTTCATTTTGAAGAAGTGTAACTAAAAATTCGGGAGTAGCGCTCTCCGACCAATAAGTCCCTATGCTTCCTTTAGCAAATGCATTAAGAAGACTGAATGGATTATATATATCAGGCGATTCTGCTGAGAAATGGTACCCATCATAATTTAATTGAAGTTTTTCTTTAGTTTCTTCAGAAGAGATATTTAATTTTTCAGCAAGGATTTCTATGCTATCCTTGAAGTATATTTTCAATTCATCCGAAGTCACCCCACAAATAGCAGAGAATTGATCTTCATAAGATATATCGCGCAGATTATTAAGATCCGAGAATATGGATACTTTTGAAAAACGTGCGACTCCCGTCAAGATTCCGATTTTTATATAGGCATCCATTGTCTTCAAATTAGAATAGAAAGCCTTTAATTGAATGCGATATAAATCAGCTCTTTCAGGATCTGAGAATGCATTGAGCAATGGTTTATCATATTCATCTACAAGGATTACGACTTTTTTGCCCGATTTTTCAAAAGCAGATTTAATAACTCTTGAGAAACGAAGACTGACAGTCATACCTGGCGAATCATCTTCGCGACTTATATCATATTTTTTTTCCCATTCTTTGAGGTGATAATCCAGGAGGACGTCGAGGTCTCCGGGTTTTGTATAAGTCCCGTTGTTGAGGTCGAGATGGAGAATAGGATGGACTTCCCATTCCTCGGTCAATGAATCGATAGCAAGCCCTTTGAATAAGTCGCGGCGTCCCTGATAGTAAGCTTCGAGAGTCGACAGCAGCAGACTCTTCCCGAATCGGCGAGGCCGCGACAGGAAATAATATTTACCTTGCGCCAATTTATGGATAAATGCTGTCTTATCCACATAAAGATACCCACCCTCCCGAATTTCCGAGAAACTCTGGATACCAATAGGATACTTTATTTCCTTCTTTTCATTGATCATGACGCAAATATAACATTTCTTCTCTGATTCTGCAAATTTCAGGATAATGAAGAAAATATCGGAAATGGCCAAAAATAGCGGTGTGTTATTGTTGATATTCTAACAAAATTGATATTTTAACATTTATTAATATATAGGTTCGAAAGTATTTTGTAACTTTGTGGTCACACTCAGACTCTTAGAATCCTCTGTTGGTGCCAAGTGGAGTGGAATGTGTAAAATATTGGATACTTTTTGCCCCATATCAGGCAAAAGTCACTTGGTTCGGTTTATATTTCGGATAATGAATGCTTTCCTTCAAGAAGATTTTCTGTGAATTACATCGACCATACCTCGACGATTTGACTATAACATTTTCTTAAACTTAATTCTAACTTTATGCAAGCTTTTAACTTCTTGAAGTATGCAGCCGCGACCGCCGTGGTTGCTCTCGGCTTCAGTTACGCCTCTGCAGATAAGATTGCTTTCGTCGGCGCCGGGCAGTCTTATGCAGGAGGAGGCGATGTAGTCACCCTTGACGTGGGTTCGAAACCGGGGATTGTTTACGGTGCCGGCAAACCGGTTACCTTCGAGATCCCTGTAGAAAATTCCACAGCGCAGATTGTGTACGCTAACGGGATAAACTGGCCCACACTGAATTCTAAATTGATATTGACTCCTGCTGACGGAGTTGTTATCAATTCCGTCACTTTCTCATGTCATTCCAACTATGGAGAGATCTCGTTAACAGGTACGGATCTTAAGCAAAAACCTTCTTCAGCTAATTCGGTTATTTCCTTCACAGATATCGATAAGGCGAACGCTCTCGTATTCAGCCATACCTCACAGAACCGATTCTACTATATCGAGGTTGATTATACATCCTCAACTTCCGGAGACACAGGGAACACAGCCGAAATCGGCGCAACCTTCAAACCGGATCCAATAACGGCTGACTGCGAAGATATCCGGATAATAGTCAGTGGAATCTGGGCAGAATTTGGAACCGAGATGACCGTAGGGTCTCTGCAGGTAGAGACCGCCACAGGAATTCCCTACACTACAGTCTCCTTATCTCCCCAAACGGACTGGGATACATGGGAAGATTACTACAAATGTGACTTCGCCAAACCGCTTGAAGAAGGAAACTATAAAATTATAGTTCCGGAAGGTACATTCGTAAGAAAAGAGAATGACGAAATAGTTCTCAAGAATGCTGCGACAACCTGGAGTTTCACAGTAGGCAAAGCGGTTGTAATTGATCCTGATACAGGTTTCGTTCCGTCAAGCATCTATCCTGCAAGCGGAGAGACAATTGACTCTTCCGAATCCGAATGGATGATAGCCGTGTTCTTCGATAAGGATGTTATTCAGAATCCTGAGATCACTCCCTATGTCATGTTAGGGGATGATAAGTACGAACCGACTGAAGTCAGAGCCATCACGAAGAAGCAGATTAACTACCTCTTCGACGGAATGGACAAGCGTCCTAACGGAACCTATACTTTTGTTCTTCCTGCAGAAGCCGTTTCCTACGAGAATGGAGAGAAGAATAAGGACTTTACTGCAAAATATGTATGGAAAGGTGGCGGTAAGGGTGATGTCGAGATAGGCGACTGCAAGCTCGTTGCGGCTTCCATCGGCGATGTCAACATTATGGAGCCCGGAACTGTTGTTCCCAATATTCCTTCTGAAGGATGTTATCTGAAACTCAGCGTATTGCCCGAAAACGTAGAAATGATCGGCGTATCCATCTCTGACGTTACCGGTAAGACTCCCGCCGAATATAACGATCCTTCGATTGAAGCTATCTGGTTCAACTATTTAGAAACCAAAACAAATGGAGTATTTAGCAAAGAGATCTACTCTATCGAAGGAATCAAACTTTATGCCGGACACGACTATGTTGTAAAAGCAGAGCTTTACAATGGAAACTGGGGCACCGGTATCACCCTCTTGAGCACTGTTTACTCAGCTACCTTCACAGGAGAGACTGCCGCATTCCAGTATAGCCCCGTAGAAATTGTCTCTATCGAGCCGACTCCCGGCTCTGAATTCAAGATAGGCGAGAAGATGGTAGTGACGTATTCCGCACCCGTACAACTCGTTGCCGGGGAAGGCAAGAGCGGTTTCGGTAAAGGTAATGCCGGTTGGGCCAACTTCTCAGCAATGTCTTCCAACGCAGACAAAACCGTCTGGACAATAACCTTCCCGAACTCGGAGATCAACGCTGCCGGAGGTCCCGGTCAGATCAACCCGCGTCTCTGGGGTACGGATTCCAATGGTCTCCAGCTCCGTCCTTCAGAATATAATATTCCTGCAGGAGCTTCCGAAACCGATTATGATGTATTCAACGGTGGCGAAGAAGCGACCTCCTATACTCAGGTTAACTATGCAGGCTACGCAAAATGTCCGAAAGTTGAGGTAAGCCCGCTCAGTACAGAAGAACTTTCCTATATCGACTTCTCGATTGTAGGCAGCAAAGAACTTAACCCCTCTTACCAAGCTGACTTCCCGGTAATCAGAAATGAAGCCGGCGAAGAAGTAGCCTTCGTAATCGTTGACTCCTATGAAGATGCAGGCGGCCATGTAATCGTAACAAAAACCAATTCTTCGTCAGCCGACGCCGGAGTAATAGGCCTCAGAGCTCCGCTCAACACGGTTATCACAACTCCCGGAACCTATACTCTCGAACTTCCCTGGAACCTCTTCGTAGTAGGTCGCGAACAGTCATCCTACGCAAGCGCACCCGGCGTCTTCACCATTACCGTAAGCAACAACGATCCCATCGATCAGCTTACAATTACCTGCGAAGGAGCGAAGAATATGGCTATCAAGTTCATACCCGCCGATGAAGAGGAAGAGACACCCGCATATTATGACGTCACTCTCGAAGCTGAGACATCTATCGCAGAGGTGACTATCGAGCTCCCGACCGGATACGATGAGATGTATTATGCCGATCTCTCAATCGGCGGAATGAAGGACCGTCGCGTTCCTGCCTCGACAATTGTCGATCAGTATGGCTACACTAAAGGTAATGTGCTTGAAGTCCCGACCGACGGCAAGACTTATACTTATAGCGTAGTATTCGGCAAAGCCGGAGAAGTCAATACGGACAACAACTTTATCGTAAACGTCAAGGCCGATAAGTTGACCGGTATCGACCAACTCGCTACCGAGGCCGAGACCGTAGAATACTTCACGATCGACGGAATCAAGGTAGAAAATCCCGTCAAGGGTCTCTATATCAAGGTGACCGATGGCAAAGCCACAAAGGTTATCCTCTAAAGCGCTCAGTCTCAAACACGGGCGACGCCACCCGGACGTCGCTCCGCGTTTGAAAGCATAACATAAGACTTTCTAAACGATGAGAGCCACGCGACACTATGCCGCGTGGCTCTCTGCTTATATATAATTTCTTAGGGAAACTATGATTGCTATATATATATATTAAAACTGCCATAATCAATTTGATTATGGCAGTTTTTTATAGTGGATCAGATTATTTACAGATCAGATGAAATTAGGGATCAGGGATCAGACGGTCAGGATCTCTTTTTCTTTTTCGGCGAAGGTCTCGTCGATTTTCTTGATGTATTTGTCGTGGAGTTTCTGGACTGCTGCTTCGCCGTCTTTCTGGACATCTTCGGGCATGCCGTCGTTCTTTACAGCTTTCTTCAGAGCGTCGATAATATCGCGGCGTGCGTTGCGGACGCTGACTTTGGCTGTCTCCATCTCTGCCTTACATTGCTTTACGAGTGCCTTACGGCGCTCTTCTGTCAAAGGAGGAATACCGAGGCGGATAACTTCGCCATTGTTTTCAGGCATGATGCCCAGGTCGGAATTGATGATGGCTTTCTCAATCTCCTTAAACATGGATTTCTCCCAGGGAGTGATGGCGATAGTGCGCGCGTCGGGCACGCTGATGTTAGCTACATTTGAGATCGGAGCCTGCGATCCATAGTAGTCGACGCGTATGCCGTCGAGAAGTTTGGCCGATGCCTTACCGGCACGGATGTGCGAAAGAGTGTCGTCAAGATATTCCACTGCGAGCTGCATGGAATCTTCGGCGTTCTGAAGATATTCTTTTACTTCCATATATTTATAATTTTTTACTTCGTTGAAGGGGGACTTCAGAAACTTTAGGGATGGACATAAGTGCCGACGTTTTCTCCTTCGAGCATTTTCTGAAGGTTGCCTTCCTTGTCCATGTTGAAGACGTAGATGGGCATATTGTTTTCCTTGCAAAGAGCAGTGGCTGTCAGGTCCATTACCTTGAGATTGCGTTTGAGAATCTCATCGTAGGAGATAGAGTCGAATTTCTCGGCAGCGGGATCTTTTTCAGGATCGGCGGTATAGATGCCGTCGACGCGGGTGCCTTTCAGCATGACGTCGGCTTCGGTCTCGATAGCTCGGAGAGCGGAGCCTGTGTCGGTTGTGAAGTAAGGATTGCCGGTGCCTCCGCTGATAATGGCTACTTTTCCGTTATTGAGCATATCGATCGCTTTCCATTTGGAGTATGGTTCGCCGATAGGAAACATTCCGATTGCGGTCAGCACGCCGGCCGGCTGGCCGACAGCTTCCAGGGCGCTGCTGAGGGCGAGGGAATTGATTACGGTGGCCAACATCCCCATCTGATCGCCTTTGACGCGATCAAAACCCTTTGAAGCGCCGCTGAGTCCGCGGAAGATATTACCTCCGCCGATGACTATGGCAACCTGAACGCCGCTTTCCACCGCTTTCTTTATCTGCTCCGCGTAGGAGTTAAGGCGTCGGCTGTCGATACCGTAGCCCTGCTCCCCCATAAGGGATTCGCCCGAAAGCTTCAGAAGTATTCTATTGAATTTCATTGTCACTATTCTGTTTTGCCGGCATCAGGCAGAAAAAGCTCTGACGGTCGGCTTCGCTAAAAATCAAATATTTCTACAAATATAATCCAACTTTCCCGACTATGCAAATAACTTCGTGGTTATTTGGTCTATGAGGCGACGGAGTTTATATCGGATTTTGGCGGAATCAACGTTTTCAGTGCTGATATAGATAAGGGCGACCGAGACTGTGCGCAATTCGGGATGCTCCTCGATAGCGCGGCGGAGTTCGCGTCGTTGCAATCGCCATGCTTCGCGAATACGCCGTCGCATAAGCACTCGGTCGACGGCATGACGACGCTTCTTTTTAGGCACCGTCACCATCATCTGAAGCGGAGCGATGCCGTCAGGCACCCCGATCTTGAATGATTCCTCCAGTTCCTTATGGGTCAGAGTTCGGTAGGTCAGACGGAAAGGATAGTCATAGATAGAGGTCCCTTTGGAGAAGAGATTGTCGACAAGTATCTTATGGCGCAGGCGTTCGGACTTTGGAAAGGTAAGGCGTTCGGCAGCCACGGCGCTGCAGTCGGCGCCCGATTCGGCACCCGAATTCGCCCCCTGCGGATTTTTTTGGGCGGAGGATGCTTCAGGCTTTATCGTCATTGAAGTATTTTTTTAGGATTAGATGATGGATTATGGACTCGCGGTCAGGATTCATAAACTGTCGCGCCCATTCCGTAGAAGCCTTTGCAATCGCTTCCGCTTCATCCGGATGCTCGTTATAATATCTTATCTTCTCTTCTACATCGGAAAAATCCGGTTTGATTTCGATATAATGTACTCCCGGCTTCAAGCGGCCATGCATAAGCCATCCTTCAACGTTGGGGCGCACCATCACCGGGATGCATCCCGAGGCCATTATCCACTGCAGTGCGGAAGCCACATCATAACCCTCCAGAGCCAACACATAACGGTAACGGAAATGCTCAGGAATAGATATGGGGACAGAATGGCCGGGAGCGTCGTAGGGCCGGGAAGTATCGGCAATATCCATAAACTCTGAATCTTTCCACCTTGAGATGAAGCGTTCGCGCTCGGATTTTCCGGCACATTCACCGCGGAATATCAATTTAGAAATTTTCCTGGAGAAGGGGATAGGATCATAGGGAGTAAGGAAATGCCGGCGCGAGTCGAGGTTGAGTATGACAGCATTATCCTGTCCGGGGCAATCCAGCCGCCGGGCTTTCATAAGAGTAGGGGTCGCAGGATTATATCTGACATCATCAGCGACGAAGCGCAGTTTTCTATTTGCAGGCCATGATTTGAGCCAGCGGTTGAGGTCAAAGACATAATGACTATGAAATTTTTTCGGAGAAATTTCAGCAGCTGTCACTTCATTGACCGGCATCATTGCTTCCAGAGCCGGATCCACATTAGGCATAGGCTCGGCCGCTATAGGAGAATAATCATAAGCCCGCCGACAATAATAATCGACTCGATCACGAATTTGATCGGCATCCGGGCGTTGCTCCCAATCTTTGAGCATCATATCCCGCTCATTGCGCATCATGGAGCGGGGAGTTATCTGACGGGTCAATCCTCCAATGAATTCCTCCACATTACTTCGGCGTCCTGCAGAAGCTCGGCGGGGCAAAAATTTATTGACTGCACGGCGCATCGGACGGCTGACTACGGGCAACTCCTCAAAGAAAGCCACCACACAGAGATATCCCGCCAGCAGGAGGATTCTCACAATATAGGTCAGCCACATCGCTGAAGGATATTCTGTCTGCAGCCCTATATAATATAATCCCATTGCAAGCACTCCATAGAGTGCCATGCGCCCGATCTGATATGGAAGAGGATAGTAATAGCGGCCGACAAAATAGCTAAGCACCATCACCACGAAATAACTGATGAAAGCGGCCCAGGCCGAACCGAGATATCCGTCGGGAATACCGATAGCAGGGACCAGCCAGAGATTAAGACCCAGCATCAAGGCAAAACATATCAGTGAGAAATACATTCCCCAACGGGTACGGTCGGTCAGCTTATACCATAGCGAGAGATTGAAGAAGATGCCGAAAAAGAGGTCGGCCATCATCATTATGGGGACGACTCTGAGGCCCGTCCAGTAACCGGGAGATATAAAATGCTTGAGGAGAGGCATAAAATACATCACTCCCAAAAATATCAGTAATCCGAAGATTACGAAATATTTCATGGCATCGCAATAGGCTTGGCGGCGGTCTTCGCCTCCGGCGCGTGCCTGAGCGAAAATGAAGGGTTCATAGGCATATCGGAAAGCCTGGGTAAACATGACCATCACTACTGCGATCTTGATGTTGGCGCCGTAGATGCCTACCATCGTGCGGGCGGCTTCCTCATTACCTTTGAATATATAGGGAATGGCAATCTGACCCATATTCTGGCTTGCAATGCCCGCAACTCCCAATATAAGCAGCGGCCAGCTATAGTCGAGCATCTTGACGAGAAGATGCGGATCGAATTGCCAGCGTTTTCCCATCATATAAGGGATAAGCGCAATCAGGACTATGACTGAGGAGATGATATTGGCTACGAATATCCATCCGATGCCATAGCTTAATCCTCCCATAGGGGTATAAAACCAATTGATGGCACCCGGACAAGTCTGCTCCAATTTCGGGCATATCAGGATGAAGAATACATTCAGGAATATGTTTACTCCGATATTCAGAAATTTTACCCCGGCGAAAGTCCATGCCTTATTCTTATATCGCAGATATGCGAACGGAATATTGCAGAAAGCGTCGATGGCTACCGTAGTCCCTAACAGCCAGACATATTCCGGATGCCTCGGAAGCAGCAGAGCAGAAGATAATTGAGGGAGAAATATGGAAATCAACACTATGAAGAGGCACGATGACATCCCGATAGCCCATAGGGATGTGGTATAGACCCGGTCAGGATCGTCGGAGCGGTTGGCGAAACGGAAATAGCCTGTCTCCATGCCGTAATTGAGTATGACGAGGACTACGGCCGTAAAACTATACAGATAGCTGACGATACCGTATTCATTGGCCGGGAAAAGATATACATAAAGCGGGACCAGAATCCAGTTGAGGAATCGTCCGACGATACTGCTGAGGCCATAGACGGCCGTATCCTTGACAAGTGATTTTATTCCGGACATTTGCTTGTTTTATAAAACGGGATCTTAATTATAGAGTTTCGTTTTCGAAACATAAATAACTCTATCCGAAAAGGGAATCGGGGGCAGACAGGGGTGTGCGTCCGAGATGGTGATAGGCCATTTCGGTGACTTCACGTCCGCGGGGTGTACGCTTGATGAAGCCTTCCTTGATGAGGTAGGGTTCGTAGACCTCCTCGATTGTGCCTGCATCTTCTCCGAGAGCCGTAGCTATGGTAGAGAGCCCTACGGGTCCCCCCTTGAATTTATCTATTATAGTAAGCAGAATCTTATTGTCGATTTCATCGAGACCATAACGGTCGATATTCAGGGCTTCGAGAGCCATACGGGCAATTTTGAGAGAGATGCGGCCGTCGCCCTTTACCATGGCGAAGTCGCGTACGCGGCGCAGAAGAGAATTGGCGATACGCGGAGTGCCTCGGCTGCGCAGGGAGATTTCCAGCGCAGCGTCATCATCGATTGCGACTTTAAGCAATCTCGCCGAGCGCCCCACAATCCCTTTCAGCACGTCATGGTCATAATATTCCAGATGGCAGTTAATTCCAAATCGGGCTCGCAGAGGGGAGGTCAGCAGTCCGCTGCGTGTTGTAGCGCCAATGAGGGTAAATGGGGAAAGAGTGAGTTGCACACTCTTCGCTCCCGGTCCCTTATCGAGGAGGATGTCGATTCTATAATCCTCCATTGCCGAGTAAAGATATTCTTCTACAATAGGATGCAGTCGATGGATCTCGTCGATGAAGAGAACGTCGTGAGGTTCGAGACTCATAAGAATGCCGGCGAGATCGCCGGGTTTATCGAGCACAGGTCCTGAAGTCACTTTAAATCCGACTCCCAATTCATTGGCCACTATATTTGAGAGGGTGGTCTTTCCCAGTCCGGGAGGGCCGTGGAGCAGGGTATGGTCAAGCGCTTCGCCCCGGATGCGTGCTGCCTGGACGAAGATACGCAGGTTGGATATGATTTTTTCCTGGCCGGCAAAGTCGTCGAATTCGAGCGGACGCAAGGCTTTCTCGATGTCACCTCCTTCGTTAGGGGCCGGACGTTGGCGGTCATGTATATCGAAATCAGTCATGATGCGGCGATATAGTTTGCAATATAGGTGCGGAAGAGAAGACGCAATTATGGCGTCTTCTCAAGATCCGATACATTTATTTCAGATATAGGGCTGATAAGAATATCCTTTACAACTGGAGATATTCCATCTCCTCGCGGAGTTCGAGGCCCGAGAGTCGCCGGCGGCGGGATATGATGCCGGCAAGTTCGGAAATTGCCGGATGCAGACGTGGATTTGCAAAGATGCGGCGGTGATGAGTCAGCAGCCGACGATAGAAAGTCTCTATCTCATCCTTTTCCAGTCCGCACGTATCCTCTCCTTCGGCTTCGATCTCAGCGTAGACCTGACGCTCGATTTCGGAAGGCAGGTCCTCATGCAGGCGTACCAGGGAGCGGGCCATGACATTGCCAATGACCATTGATGCAGTGATATGAAAATTATTCATCAGGTTCTCCCACACTGATTTAGGGGAAATGACCGGATTAAGCGAATAATAATATTCCTGCGAGAAATTGACCATCGGTCCGTCGGAATCCAATGAAATGTCTACTACTCGGTCAATGGCATTCAATCCGGCCAATGAGATAGCCATTCCGGCCAGACCATAAGCGCGGTCATCTTCGTTGCTGTATGATAAAGTCATGAGATTCAAGATTTGATAAGTAAGTTCTAAGAACCCGTTTACTAAGAACTGTTAAAATTTCATTTTGATCGAATATCAACGATAAAACGCCCATATTTTGGCCATTTTCGATCTTTTCATCAGTCACGATGCCCGCATCGCTCCTTCTTCAAAAATCGAAACTGCCTCAAAATCTGTACATTTTCTCGTTAACATTCTTTAGTAAACCGGCTCTAAAAATTAAACGCTATTTGTGATTAAAATTACTTGAACAATAAAACTCGTTTTTTTGGCTGATTTGAGCTTGTCAGTCAGTCGCATACTTAGTATGCTCCCTCCTTCCGCACTCAAATCAGCTCAAAAATAACTTCCTTTTATATGTCCATTAATTTTTCTCACTTACTTATGCTAATAAAACGCCTTTGGGCCCTCAAAAGTTAAGATGTCAGAAGAGTATTTGCACTGTGCCGCTTAGCGTCAGGCCTTCCGAGGGGAGGAGGGGTAGGATTTGCTCCCGGCGGTTGAGTATATTTTTAGCCTCTACTCCGAGAGTGAGATCCTTGATACTCCCGAGATTGGAGAAAGTATAGCAGACCCGGGCGTTGAGGCGAGTGATATCGGGGAGACGCAGCATTGCGGGATTCTGCCGGTCGGTTTCTTGCGGATCAGGAGTGACCGCAGGCCCCGGCACGGAGGGCGACGGAGTCGTCGGGCTGACCGACGGACCTCCGGCAGATGTGCGGGTAATAGAAGACTCGACGACGGGAGTCGTGAAATTGCGCACTCCGCGGTATTCGTAGCTGACACCGAGGGTCAGAGCCTTTAGCGGATGAACGTCAAGTCGGGGAGTCAGAATCCAGCGAGGGCGGTCGTCGCCGTTAAAGATACCTTTAGTTGCGCTTTGCGGAGCATATTGCAGTTTAGCTTCTGCATCGAGAATATTTCCGGCCTGATAGCGGATGGCCGCATCGAAATAAATACCTTTCAGATTATAGCGGGCGGCGCCGAGTCCGAAAGTTGCCGTCATATCTTCCGGGACGGAGATTTCTGAGGCAAGCCGGGTTGGCATACCGTAGAGTAAGGGGATGGTCCATCCGAGTCCGGCCACATTCCGAGTGATGCGGTATCCGACGTTGGCTTTGATTTCAGCTCCGCTGAAAGGTTTCAGGCTAAATCCGGCCTTAGCATCAATTGGAATGTAGACCGGGGTCGACGACTGCAGCTGAGGATAGCAATATAAGCTTTGGTCGGCGAGATATGCCAGAGTCTGGAGTTGCTGCCCTCCGGAAGCATGAATCCATGCCGCGAAGCGCGATCCGGTAAAGTCAAAACGCACGTCGGGCGATACATGGAATACGGAATAATGTCCGGTTGGATCGGTCGGGTCGCATCCGTCGGCGTTGAAGGTCATGTCGACGTTGACTCCTGCCCGCAGACTGACATGAGAGTTTGCCCAACTGTAGTGCGGTGTCAGACGCAGATTGCCGTAAGCTTCCGGGAAATTATTTTCAGAGGAATCAAAATCCGATAAATCAATTTTATCGGAATGATTTCCATATAATTCCCATTGAAGGATGCCGTCAATTCCGATGAGAGAGGTCGGGCGAGTGAAATCTGCGGATTTCTGACCAAGCAGATGTTGATAGCCGCCTGTCAATTCTATGGTTGTCTCCCGAGTGGCGGTCCGGAAAGCGAAATGGCGCATTCCCAAGGCTAAATTCCAATGGTTGCGGGAAGAAGTATAGGTCTGCGACGACGAATCGTCAGAGATTCCGATTCTCACTGACAGATCATTTAGTGTCTGAGTCAAAAAATCGGGATAATCGGCAGCGATTACGGAAGATGTCGCGTCGCGGTCGCCGTAATAATTGAAGTAACCGAAGTGATAGCGCATCCCGATATCAAGGCGTCCGAAGTCGCTAAGGCGTCGCGACCAATCGGCGCCGATTACTTCCTGATAAGAGAATCGTTTCCAATCAATGCCGATATCGGAAAGAGGTCGCCAGAGAGAAGTGGAATTATGTCGGAGCCAAAAATTGAGGGATTGCTCCGGAGAGACGATTACCGCATAACCCGCTTTCAGGTCGGCATTCAGAAATGAGCCCATCGACAGATTAAGATAACCGCGCGGTAAAGAGGCGGGGCGGTTGGCACCGAAATTAGTGGAGGGAATCGGGATAGGATAAGGCACGAAGTCAACCGCGACCCCTTCGGAAGAATATGACAGGTCGCTTTTCGGCGCCGTCAGACGCATACGGGAAGGGAGACGTCCTAATTTATCCGGATGAAGGATTTCCTTCTCATATTGGCCCTCGACCTCGACCGACTCTTTTAGTTGGGCTGAGGCGGCGACGGGGAATCCTGCAGTGGCTAAGACCGCTAATATATATGTGAGATATGATTTCATTTTTTTTTAACTCTAAATTTCTGAGTTATTATTTGAGTCGCCGCTCTATGGCGTTGCGGATGTCAGCTTCTTTACCCGGATAATTTCGCTTGAGGCTCTGAAGGTATTCCCGGGCCATATAGTTGTCTCCTTTGGCAGTATATGCGTCGGCCATGACGATGAATCCGCGGGCCACCCAATATTGTCGGTCGGAGCCTGCCGAGGTAAAATCCTCCATGAGCGACAGAGCTTCGTCATAGCGTCCGTGCTTGAGAAGATATTCGCCGAGAGTCACCGCGCTGCGTGCGCCGAATTCAGAGAATGGATTGGCACTCAGACGCCGCAGGGTCTTTTCGGCTTCGGAGCGTTCGGCGGAGTTCTTGCTCGCCAGCATTGACTCCGTCAGATAGAACTCCGCTTCCTCAAGAGCATCGGAAGAGGCGCCTCCTGCATTGATTATTCGTCGGGCATAGTCACCTCGCACACCGATATTGTCGGCCGTACGCATTATCCCGATGTAGGCTTCGACAGCATACTCAGCGCCTCCGCGATTTTCGAGTTCGCGATAGGCATCAAGGGCCTTTGAGCGATCGCCGGCCTCATAATAATGGCGGGCCAGCAGCGACCAGGCATCGCGGGCGTGGGGCCCGTCGGGGAAATCCTTAAGATATTTCAACAGAGGAGCTGTCGAGGAGGGATAATTCAGATATTGACGCTCTGCGGCATTGAATGCCAATGATTCCATTTCGGCTCCATTCAGAGAGAATCCCGGAATTGAGTGCAGGAATTGAGCATAGGAGGCGAGTTGGCCTGTCTCGGCATAATAATCCTTCAGGGCTGCATCTGCCAGAGCCGCTTCGTGAGAAGAAGGCCAGCGGCGTAGTATTTCCTTATAAGCTTCCGCTCCCTCTTCTTTATCTCCGGCCTCCATAAGGGAAGAAGCCAGGCCGAGCTGAGCCCTCGGAGCCGATGCATCATGCGGATACTTACGGAGCATTCTGGAGTAAGCGTCGGCGGCCTCCTTATGTCGGCCCGCCGCTACGTAAGTGTCGGCCAATTCATTGAGGGCGTTTGTCATCCAGGGGGAATCGCTGAATTCGCTTTCAAGGTGGCGCAGCTCCTGAATCTTTCCATTGATATCCCCGTTGATGCCGAGAATCTGCGCGTAGCGGTAAGTGGCGTAATCTGCGCCGTGGCCTCCCGAACGCAGAGAAGCGAAGTCAGCCATGGCTTCCGAATACTTTCCGGCGTAATATTTGCAGTCGGCCAGTCGCAGTCGGGTATCCCTGCGGATTTCTTCCGGGATATCAAGAGAGGAAGAGAGCAGAGAATTAAAAGTGGCGGAGGCATCTGCAAATCTATTCTGCATCATCTGAGAATATCCCAGATTATATCTTGCATGGAGAGCGTTGTCGGGATTCTTTTCGGCAGCCAGGGAAGACGAATATTCCTTCTCGGCCTGCTTATAGCGGCCCAGATCATATAGGGCGTCTCCCAGCCAGATGCGTGCCTGATTGCGCACTTTTTCATCGACTCCTGTCATATCCGTACACTTCTCCAGAAGTTCGGCTGCTCTCTGCGAATGTCCTGCGGAGAGTTCCGAAGTTCCGGCCGAATAAAGGATCATCTGAAGAAGGGCCCGGTCTTCTTTGGAGGGGTGCTTTATTCGCTCGGCTATGCGCAGAGCATTATCGAAATCTCCATTATTGTAATAAAGTGTGGCAAGATGATGCTCGATGACGGGTGCGTAACGCGAATTTGGATAATTGCGGATGAATTCCTCAAGAAGTTCGACGTTGGAATCAAACGGGATATTACCGCCGTGGGCACGCGCTGTCACATAGTTATATAGAGCCGCCTCTGCCACTTTATTGTCATAATTCATCCTGTAGGCGCGCTCGAAATTCATAGCGGCCGCAGAGTCCTCCCCGCGACGGGCAGCAATCTGTCCTAAATAGAGCGATGCGCCTTGTCCGATGGCATCATGATCGGAGGCTACTTTGGAGAAATTCTCTTCAGCGGCGGATAGCCGGCCTTCATCATATTGGCAGACACCCAGTGCATACAGAGCATCATGCGCGGCAGCCTCTTTCTCATCCTGCGCATAGCGTAGCAGGATGGGGAGCGCCTTTTTATAGTCGCCCGACTCATACAGGCTCATCCCCAGAATCCGCCGGGTAGATGAAGCCAGATCATGATTCAGATTGAATTTAAGCAAATCCGATGCCATGTGTGCTGTCTCGATCCATTTGCCCTGACGGAAAAGCAGTTGGGCTATGTAATAATCCGGGCAAAGTTCGGCCGACTGATCGGAAGATTCCGCTACTTCGCGAAATAACTCCATCGCCTTGGCATCTTCGCCGTCTACATAATAAATATAGCCATCATAATACTTTGCCTGCACTGCAAACTCCTTCGATCTCTCAATCTCCCGCAGCAAAGGCCGCGCCTCCGTATAGAATCCGCATTTGATAAGACAAAGCGCTTCACGATATTTATAAAGATTCTTTTGGGAAGAATTGAGCACGTCGGAATCCAGAGCGCGGTATCTTTCCAGCGCTTCACTCCAGTCATGGGCAAAGAAGAAGAAATCCGCGCGCAGCAATTTTGCTTCGAGAGACTGCGAAGCGGCGGGATATTGAGATATAAAATCGTCAAGTATTTCCAGAGCTGCCGGATCGGAAGTCTCGTAGAAAGACCTGCCTAAAAGATAAAGAAATTTCTGCGACTCAGAATCTGACAGAGGCAATTCTTGGGCCGTGATCATGGCTTTAAGCTCGTCGATGACGCCGCGGAAATTATTTTGCGCATCAAGACGCCGGGCCTGTTCAAGGCGAGATCCCAGAGTAGCCGAGGCTTCGGCCCATGGGCCGGATGTCACTGTTGCGGCGGGATCCGCTGCAGGATATCGTGCGCTCATCGTCAGGAAGGTCGCCGACAACAGGAGAGAATGAAGATATCGTGGTTTCAATTTAACTTCGTGGTTATATGGTTATGGCGGTACAGCCACCGAGAGAGACAAATTATATTCCGAGGACAAAATTATCCAAAATCCCAAATCTCTAACTCCTAATAATTTATCCCTTAATTCCTCTTCCTAACTCTAAATTTATTCCTTAACTCAAAGCTTTCCCTTTAACTCCTAAGACAACATCTACAATTCGGCGGGGAGAGATGCCGCGGAGGCAATGATAGTCGCCACGATGGCATTTTTTATTGCCGAAGACGGAGCATGGCCGGCAGGTCATGTCGAGCTGGAGGATGTCGTGGTCGGAGACGTTGCGCGGCCGGAATCCGCAATAGGGATGAGTGGCTCCCCAGATGGAGACTGTGCGTGTGCCCGCAAGTGAGGCGAGATGCATATTGGCTGAATCCATCGACAGCATGACGTCACATTCGGAGATAAGGGCCAGTTCGGCCGGAAGACCACTCTTTTCAGCAGCCATATTTATGACTCTTTCAGATTGGTCTTCTGAGAGATTACTTCTCCATTGCTCGATTATCGCCTTTTCCTTGTCGCCGAATCCGAAGATATAAATTTTTACTTCCGGATGACTGATAAGTTCGGCTATCACCTTCTCCATCAGATCATAGGGATAAATTTTACCTTCGTGGGCGGCAAAAGGAGCTATTGCAACCTTATATTCGCCGGCTTCTTCCTTTTTCCCCGGAGTTCGGGAGTCGCGGCCCTTATCGGGGAAAATAGAGGTGAATTTTCCTGCGCCGGGGGCTCCGACAGCTGCCAGAGTGTCGGCATAGCGTTCACTCATAGGAGTCAGCGGCACGAGATGCTTCCGCAGTTTGCGGGTCAGCCGGCGGCGAGCGGCTCGACCTTTATCTACTTTGGCGATTCTGACTCCTCCTTGCAGACGAAAAAGCAGACGCAGGATCTGCGTGCGGAGCACGTCATGCAGATCGGCGTAGGCCGTAATGTCATACGCTTTCCGCAATTCGCGGTGAAGGCGACGCAACCCTCCGAGTCCGTGATAATCAGACGTGTCGATTGGATGAATTACGAGGTTGGCCGGAGGATTGATGAAGAGAGAGGCCGGATGGCAGCGAGTCAGCAGAATGAATCGTCGTGAGGGGTTGGAGAGGCATGCGTCATAGATAGGCGCGAGTGTCATGGCGACATCCCCGAGTGCCGAAAACCGACTGATGAGGATGTCGCCTGAAGAGTTATTGTCTATTTTTTCAGATCGCGGAGACACGTGAAAAAATCTAAGTTTCGCTTGCGAAAGTTTACTATGGATTTATTTTTTATAGAGTACGGGATTAGTCGCGGGGTCATTATACATTTTCATCTGTCGATAGACTTTCATGTATTTGCGGCCTGCGGCGATATCGTCAAAGAGGGCATCGATAGCCATGATGAGGTCGCTGCGCTGTTCAAGCAGGACGTCGAGTTTTGCCCTGCATTTCGCCTTATGTTCAGCCGAGGCATCGCTGCGTTCGGTCTCTTCCTGCATATGCCATATCTTAAGAGCCAGAATTGAGAGGCGATCGAGAGCCCAAGCGGGTGACTCAGTGTTGATTGTGGCGTCGGGCAAAGGAATGACGTCGGCATACTGGACATCGCGCAGATAGGAGTCGAGTTGTTCGACCATATCGGTGCGCACCTGATTTGACCTGTCGATGCGGCGTTTCAGGGCCAATGCCGCGACGGGGTCGATCTGAGGATCACGAATAATATCCTCCAGATGCCACTGCACGGCATCCACCCAGTTTTTCTCATATAGGGTAGCTTCGATAGAATCCGCCGGATAGGGATTTTCAACAGGAAAATCTATATCATCATGGATATGGTAATCCTTGACGGATCGCTCGAATATATCGTAAGATTCTTTAGCAGTCACAGAGTTATTCGGTTTTAGTAAACTTCGTGGTTATTCGGTTATGCCGAAACGAAGTCTCTTAATTATTAACTATTAATTAATTCCTCGGGGCGCCAAGATATTCGTCGATGGCTGCTGCTGCTTTACGCCCTGCTCCCATGGCGAGGATTACGGTCGCGGCGCCTGTCACGGCGTCGCCTCCGGCGAATACTCCGGGGCGACTCGTGCGCCCTTCCTCATCGGCCACGATGCAGCCGCGGCGATTAGTCTCAAGCCCTTTTGTAGTAGACTTGATCAGAGGATTTGGGCTCGTGCCGAGTGCCATAATTACAACGTCGCAATCAATGCGGAAATTGCTTCCCTCCTTGACAATCGGCGAGCGACGGCCGGAAGCATCGGGTTCGCCAAGCTCCATCTCGACACATTCGATACCTTCGACCTGCCCCGCTTCATTTCCGATTATGCGCACGGGATTTGTCAGCATCTTGAACTCGATGCCTTCCTGTTTGGCATGATGCACCTCCTCCACTCGCGCCGGAAGTTCAGCTTCAGAACGGCGATAGACGATGATAGCTTCCGCGCCGAGGCGTTTCGCAGTGCGGACCGCATCCATAGCTACGTTGCCCCCTCCTACTATGACAGCGCGCCGGCCTGCGAAGATGGGAGTGTCGTATTCTTCGTCGTAGGCGTGCATGAGATTGGTGCGGGTAAGGAATTCATTGGCAGAGAAGACGCCGTTAAGATTCTCTCCTTCGATGCCCATAAACCGGGGCAGTCCGGCGCCTGATCCTACAAATACGGCATCAAATCCCTGCTTGTCGAGAAGATCATCGACTGTCATTGTCCGCCCGATGATGACGTCAGTCTCGATCTCTACGCCGAGACGCTTTACGGCTTCCACTTCCTTAGCTACGATTCTCTGCTTTGGGAGTCGGAATTCCGGGATTCCATAGACAAGGACCCCTCCGACTTCATGGAGCGCCTCGAAGATTTTGACCTCATATCCCATTCGGGCAAGGTCAGAAGCGCAGGCCAATCCCGCCGGGCCGCTGCCTACGATAGCGACCTTCTTGCCGTTGCGTGCCGGGAGTTCTGCTTTCTGCTCGTCGGCATGGGCAATGGCCCAGTCGCCGACATAGCGTTCGAGCTTGCCGATGCTGACCGGCTCGAACTTGATGCCCAGTACGCAGGCTCCTTCACATTGGCTCTCCTGCGGGCATACACGTCCGCAGACCGAGGGCAGACTGCTGTCGGCAGCTATGACGGCGGCTGCGCCGGCAGTGTCTCCGGCAGCTACGCGGGCGATGAAGCCCGGAATATCAACATGGACAGGACATTTCGCCTGGCAGTGCGGCACCTTGCAATTCAGGCAGCGGGAGGCTTCAAGTTCGGCCTCCTCCCGGTCATAGCCGAGGCAGACCTCTTCAAAATTATGTGAGCGTACCTCCGGATCCTGTTCGCGTACCGGAGTGCGGGGTATTCTATTAGCCATGGCAGCTGCATTTATGAGTTTCAGGGTTATTCTTGGGATTGTTGCGGTACATGTTCTGGCGCCGCATCGCCTCGTCGAAGTCGACCTTATGTCCGTCAAATTCCGGACCTTCGACACACGTGAACTTCGTCTCGCCGCCGACCGATACGCGGCAAGCGCCGCACATTCCGGTTCCGTCGACCATCAGGGCATTCAGGGAGACCATCGTAGGAATATTGTAGTCCTTGGTGGTCATGGCAGCGAATTTCATCATTATCATGGGGCCTATGATGACGCAATGGTCAAAGTGATATCCCTCATCGTCGATAAGATGCTTCATTAGTCCGGTGACCATTCCGTGGTAGCCCGCGGATCCGTCATCGGTTGCGAGATGGACGTTGGCTACTTTCTTCATTTCGTCGACATACGTGAAAAGATCCTTCGTGCGGGCGCCGATGATGACGTCGGGAGTGATGCCATGCTCGTGGAGCCATTTAGCCTGAGGATAGACGGGCGCTGTCCCGACTCCTCCGGCCACGAACAGGATCTTCATCTTCTTCAGTTCCTCTTCAGGTATTTCCAGCAGGTCGGAAGGCATTCCGAGGGGTCCGGCGAAATCCAGAAAAGCATCCCCCTCCTGAAGAGAATTTATCTTTTGCGATGAGATTCCTACGGATTGAGTGACGATAGTGACGGTCCCTTCTTCGGGATCATAGTCGCAGATTGTAAGAGGGATGCGCTCGCCGTGATCGTCGACACGGACGATGACAAATTGCCCGGGTTTAGCCGATTCGGCCACTCTCGGGGCGAGCACTTTCATCTCCGTGATGTTGGGCGCGAGTTCGCGCCGGCGTGTGATTTTATACATGATGTCAGATTTTACATAATCTTGCTGAATCCTATCCCTATCTCCGGGTCTCCTTGAGTCTGAAATGGGCTCAGAAGAGGGCAAAATACGGAATAGAGTCAGAAATTTTCCTCAAAAATACGATAAATTTGTCATTTACACAAATTTAAATTATATTTGCAGTTATTATTGTCGCTACGCGCGCTCCCGCGGGAGCTGACGCGAGGGTCGATATTTTTCGACCTGAAGGCGAATGAATAATGCAACTAATTGAATAATAAAAAAATAAGGGCATCAACCTCTGTGCTGACGCCAAAACAGATAGAAAGAAATGGCAAATAATCTTTTCGACAAAGTGAGTGAGGATATCCGCTCGGCCATGCTGGCGCGTGAAAAGGTGCGTCTGGAGGCTCTCCGAGGCATCAAGAAGGAATTTCTGGAAGCCAAGACAGCCAAAGGCGCCAATGGCGAACTCTCTGACCAGACTGCTATGAAGATTCTTGTAAAGATGGTCAAGCAGCGCAAGGAGAGTGCGGAGATCTATAAGACCAACAATCGCCCTGAACTTGCCGACAATGAACTTGCCGAGGCGGCCGTCATCGAGGAATATCTTCCCAAGCAGCTGACTCCGGAAGAATTGGAGTCAGAACTCAAAGCGATCATCGCCGAGCTCGGAGCGACCGACATGAGTCAGATGGGCAAGGTGATGGGCATCGCATCGAAGCGTCTTTCCGGCCGCGCCGAAGGTCGCGTGATTAACGCAGCGGTAAAGCAACTTCTCTCTTAATTTAAATTACTTAGATTCCAAATAAAGTGCTTACACTTCAAGTCATAAAAGAGAACCCAGAGTTCGTCATCGAGCGCCTGGCTGTCAAAGGATTCGACGGCCGCGCTGTCATTGCTGAAATCCTTGAGATCGACGCGGAGCGTCGCCGCCTGCAGGCTAAGACAGATTCCGACGCAGCCGAATTGAAGAAATTGGCTGCTTCCATCGCAATTCACTATAAGAAGGGTGAAAAGGAGGAAGCTGAGAAGGCAAAAGAAGAGGTCAGCCGCATCAAAGGCGCTACAAAAGGATTGCAGGACCGGCTTGAGGAATGTAAGAAGAAGATGACCGATCTGCTTCTGACAGTCCCCAACCTTCCTTGCTCCGAAGTGCCTTTAGGTCTTACGGCCGACGATAACGTAGTAGAAGCTACCGGAGGCCCCATGCCCGACCTTCCTGAAGATGCGCTTCCCCACTGGGAACTCGCCAAAAAGTATAATCTGATTGACTTTGAACTCGGCGTCAAGGTGACGGGTGCCGGTTTCCCGTTCTATATCGGTAAAGGTGCGCGCCTTCAGCGGGCACTCATCCAGTTCTTCCTCGACTCCGCCGGAGAGGCAGGCTATCTTGAGGTCGAGCCCCCCTACGTAGTCAACGCGGCTTCGGGCTATGCAACCGGACAGCTTCCCGACAAGGAGGGTCAGATGTACCACGTCACTGCCGATGACCTCTACCTTATCCCGACAGCGGAGGTCCCTGTGACTAATATCTACCGCGATGTCATCATCCCGGAGGCTGAGCTTCCCAAGATGAATTGCGCCTACTCCCCATGCTGGCGTCGGGAGGCGGGGAGCTACGGCAAGGATGTGCGCGGACTTAACCGTCTTCATCAATTTGACAAGGTAGAGATAGTGCGCATCGAGACCCCCGAGAAGTCATACGCTGCTCTTGAAGAGATGAAGGCTCACGTGCAGAGTCTGCTCGATAAGCTCGGTTTGCCCTGGCATATCCTGCGTCTATGCGGCGGCGACATGTCGTTTACGTCTGCGATAACATTCGACTTTGAGGTCTGGAGCGGCGCGCAGAAGCGCTGGCTGGAAGTCTCCTCCGTCTCCAACTTTGAGAATTATCAGGCCAATCGTCTTAAATGTCGCTATCGCGACGCCGACAAAAAAATCCATCTTTGCCATACTCTCAACGGCTCGGCGCTCGCTCTTCCCAGAATCATGGCGGCCCTGCTTGAAAACAATCAGACTCCTGAAGGCATTATAGTTCCGGAGTGTCTGCGTAAATACACTCACTTCGATATCATCAATTGATCCGCGGAGCGAAATAGATTATAACCGAAATAACCGAATAACCACGAAGTCATATGAGCGACCAGAATTATCCCGGCTACATAAGCAAGGAAGAGAAGAAGATTCCCATTGATGATCCTTCCGGAAAATGGAGCGATCTGACCCTGCTTCCCGAATGGGAAGAGGAATTCTATGATGTCTATACTGTGCGCAAGCACGGCAAATGGGTGATGCTTAAAGCGCTCAAGAAGAAATATGCCGACGATCCAAAGTATCAGGATATGCTTGAGAAAGAGTTTGAGACGCGCTATAATCTGGCGCATCCCAATATCGTCATGGTCAATGACTTCGAGGAAATTCCGGGAATCGGAAAGGCAATTATCACAGATGACGTCTACGGATATAGCCTACGTCGCCTTATTGATGAGAAGCGTCTTACTCCCAGAATTCTCAAGCGTCTGAAAACTCAACTTCTTGACGCGCTCGATTATATTCAGGAGAATCATATTATCCATCACCCGATCACTCCGGATTCTATAATCTTTACGGAATACAATGAGAATCTGAAGCTCATCAATGTCGGATATGACCAGACGGCGTCGCTCTCAGAGCAGGATACCCGCGCCGATATCGAAAGCTATGGTCGCATACTTGGAGAAGTTCTCGACAATCTTCCTGAGTCGTTGCCTCGCCTGCGCCGCATCGCCGACAAGGCGGTCGACCGCAATAAGTCATACCGCAGCTTCATGGATCTGCAGTTGGACATGAATAAGCGTTCCTCAGTCACTCTTTATCTCGGAGTGGCTATCTTCATAGCGCTGATTCTCGTGCTGGTCTTCATGCTTCTCAAATAACTGACATAATATAATGGTTGAGATAAAGAAAATATCGACTGAGAAGAGCGATCTGAAGAAGTTTGTAAAGTTCGGTATCGATCTGTATAAAGGTAATCCCTATTTTGTGCCGCCTCTCGTGATTGATGAGATAGCTACACTTAATCCAAAAGAAAATCCCGCTTTCGACTTTTGTGAGGCGGAATATTTCATGGCCTATAAAGATGGACGCCCCGTCGGGCGCATCGCCGCTATCATCAATCGTCAGGTCAATGAATCGAGCGGCATGAAGGCAGCCAGATTCGGATTTGTCGATTTCATCGATGATGAAGAGGTATCGGCCGGACTTATCGCCGCAGTCGAGGATTGGGCACGCAATAAAGGGATGGAGAAAGTCATCGGCCCCCTGTCATTCACCGACCTTGACAAGGAGGGATGCCTGATAGAAGGATTCGACGAACTCTCTACCATGGCCACAATCTACAACTATCCATATTATCAGAAGCATATCGAGCGGCTGGGATATGAGAAGGAATCGGATTGGGTGGAATTTTGTATTCCCATTCCGGATGCTATCCCCGAAAAGCACATTCGAATCGGAGAGATAGTGAAGAAAAAATTCGGACTGCGCGTTCTCAAATATAAATCACGCAGCAAACTGAAGAAGGATTACGGCCGCAAACTCTTCGAGCTGATCAACGACGCTTATAAGGATCTTTATCAGTTTTCGCGTCTGACCGAACGCCAGATCGATAAATATATCGATGAGTATCTGAATCTTCTGGATCTTGATCTGGTGACACTCATCGTCGATTCCAACGATGAGATGGTAGGAGTAGGAATATCGATGCCCTCGATGAGTCGCGCGTTGCAGAAGTCCCGTGGTAAATTCCTTCCCTTTGGCTGGATTCATCTGCTTAAGGGGCTGAAAGGAAAGAATGATCGGGTCGATCTTCTTCTGGTCGGCGTCAGGCCGGAATATCAGTCGAAGGGTGTCAATGCGTTACTCTTTGTCGATCTGATACCCCAATATATTAAGAAGGGATATAAATTTGCAGAGTCTAATCCGGAGATGGAGACCAACGCCAAGGTGCAGAATCAATGGGAGGCTTTCAATCCGCGTCAGCATCGCCGTCGCCGCTCATTTGTCAAGCATTTGAAATAATTCCGGAATGACACATAAGGAAGGTGCGGAAAAGATAATGCCATACGGCGACGACGCGGCCAAAGGAGGGCAGGTCGAGAAAATGTTTGACTCCATTGCCCCGGCCTATGATTTTATGAATAGCGTGATGAGCCTCGGGATGCATACCCATTGGCGTAATCTCGCGTTGCGTATGGCCGCCGACAGACTTTCCGAAGAAGAAACGCACGAAAACAGATCACCCGAGAATATTCTTGACATTGCGACCGGCACGGGCGACGTGGCTTTCGCACTTCACGCCCGTTATCCTCAGGCGCATATATCGGGTCTTGATCTCTCGGAAGGGATGCTGGAGATAGCACGGAAGAAAAGCGAGGCTCTTCCTGAGGAGGAGCAGGCGATGATCTCATTCCGGCAGGGAGATTCCCTGAAGATGAATTTCGAGGATGCCACTTTCGATATGATTACGGTGGCTTACGGAGTCCGTAATTTCGAGAATCTCCGGCAGGGATATTCAGAGATGAGAAGAGTGCTGCGCCCGGGAGGAGTACTTTGCGTCATAGAACTTTCGCAACCTACCGGTTGGCTCCCTCTTTTAGGTTACCGCGCTTATACCCGAGGAGTAATTCCCATAGCCGGACGCCTGGTCAGCGGAGATCCGCGTGCCTACTCATATCTCCACGAAAGCATCGAAGCCGCCCCTCAGCGCGGCGCAATGACAGCAATAATGGAAGAAGTCGGATTCCGAGAGGCCCGTTGGAAGTCAATATTTCCCGGAGCCGTCACTATCTATACGGCTATCAGATAAGAATATAGAAATAATGAATCGTAAAGATTTTGAAATAATGGCCCCTGTAGGGAGTTGGGAATCACTCAATGCCGCTCTCGACGCCGGGGCCGATGCCGTCTACTTCGGCATAGAGGGGCTCAACATGCGCTCGCGCTCCAGCTCCAACTTCTCAATCGACGACATGCGCCGGATCGTCGCGATCTGCAATGAGCGCTGCGTCAAGACCTATCTGACTGTCAACACTATCGTCTACGACTCCGACATGGAGAAGATGCACTCCATCGTCGACGCCGCAAAGGAGGCAGGGATATCAGCAATCATTGCATCAGATATCGCCGTCATACTTTATGCGCGGAGTATCGGTCAGGAGGTCCATATCTCCACTCAAGTCAATATCACCAATATAGAAGCTGTCAGATTCTATTCGCAATATGCCGATGTGATGGTCCTTGCCCGCGAACTCAATATGGAGCAGGTCAAGGAGATTCACGACGCAATCGTCCGCGAGGGTCTGACCGGACCTGCAGGTAAGCCACTCCGGCTTGAGATGTTCTGCCACGGCGCTCTCTGTATGGCCGTCAGCGGCAAATGCTATATGAGCCTGCATCAGATGAATTCCTCTGCCAATCGAGGGGCCTGCAATCAGATATGCCGACGCAGCTATGAGGTCACAGACAGGGAGACCGGCGAGCAACTTGCCGTCGAAAACCAATATATCATGTCGCCCAAGGACCTTAAGACCATCCATTTCCTGAATAAGATGGTAGATGCCGGCGTGAGAGTCTTCAAGATTGAAGGGCGTGCCCGTGGTCCGGAATATGTCAAGGAAGCGGTAGAGTGTTATTCTGAAGCTTTGGAAGCAATATGCGACGGCTCTTACTCTGAAGATAAGATTGCAGGATGGGATGAGCGGCTTAAGAAGATATTCAACCGCGGATTCTGGGATGGCTATTACATGGGACAGCGCCTCGGCGAATGGAGCAGCAAATACGGCTCCTCCGCCACGCGTGTCAAGAGATATATCGCTAAAGTCAACCGCTATTTCCCCAAACTCGGAGTAGGAGAGTTCACTATGCTCAGCGGAGAACTGCGACCGGGAGATGAAGTCATCATCACGGGGCCTACGACTGGCGCCCTGATATTCAAGGCCGAGGAACTCCGCCTTGAATATGATCCGGTGCCGGTCGTAAAGAAAGGCGACGTTTTCGCCATGCCGGTGCCCGAGAAGATCCGACTCTCCGACAGATTATACCGGTGGGAGGAAACAAACCTGCCGGAACATGATTGAAATTTAATACTAATTCTATTTGGACGCGCTTAATCGCGTCACTACAAAAATATGCGGATGCGATTAATCGCGTCCTTACAAAAATACATTACAAAGTGGCTTTAAAATGTGGAATCGTAGGTTTGCCAAATGTAGGCAAATCAACTCTTTTCAATTGTCTGAGCAATGCAAAGGCGCAGTCGGCTAATTTCCCCTTCTGCACTATCGAACCCAATGTCGGCGTCATCACAGTGCCGGATGACCGCCTGACCAAACTCGTAGAGATGTGTAATCCTAAATCGACAGTTCCCGCTACGGTGGAGATTGTCGATATCGCAGGTCTTGTAAAGGGGGCTTCAAAAGGTGAAGGCCTCGGCAATAAATTTCTGGCCAATATCCGCGAGACGGATGCCATTCTCCACGTGCTTCGTTGCTTCGACGATGATAACATCACTCACGTGGATACGACCGTAGATCCCGTCCGCGACATGGAGATTATCAACTACGAACTCCAGATCAAAGATCTGGAGACAATCGACAATCGACTTGCCAAGACTGAAAAGGCTGCCAAGACCGGCGGCGACAAGACAGCCAAGATGCAGGTAGAGGTTCTCAAAGCTTATAAAGAAGCGCTTGAGCAGGGACTTCCTGCGCGCAGCGTGACCTTCGAGACAAAAGATGAGGAGAAATATGCTAAGGAACTCTTCCTTCTGACCAATAAGCCGGTGCTGTATGTCTGCAACGTGGATGATGAGTCTGCGGTCAATGGCAATCATTATGTGGATGAGGTGCGCAAGGCTATCGAAGGCACGGATTCCGATCTTATGATCGTAGCGGCCAAGACAGAAAGCGAGATCGCCGAACTCGACACCTGGGAGGAACGCAAGGAATTTCTCGAAGAGATCGGCCTGGAGGAATCAGGAGTCAGTCGCCTGATTCGTGCAGCCTATCGACTTCTGGATCTTCAGACCTACTTTACGGCCGGGCCGGATGAGGTACGCGCATGGACATTCATGCGCGGCACCAAAGCTCCTCAGGCAGCAGGCATCATACACACGGATTTTGAGAAAGGCTTCATCCGCGCAGAAGTCATAAAATACGATGATTTCGTCAATCTCGGATCTGAGACTGCGGTCAAGGAGGCCGGCAAGATGGCGGTCGAAGGCAAAGAATACGTAGTCAACGACGGCGACATAATGCATTTCCGCTTCAACGTCTGAGATAAAAAAATTAGCCGGGCAATTTTTTATTGCCCGGCTAATTTTTAGTTAAAAGTTAAAAGTTAATAGTTAAAATTATGGTTGCGCAAAACAAAGGACAATATTCCAATTATTATTTGCTATAACTTATGCTATAACTTATTATTTACTATAACTTATTACTTGATAAGTAATTAAATTTCAGAAAGAAAAATTTAATTATTTATCGACGTCTTTTTTCAGGAGATCGCGGATTTCGGTGAGAAGCACTTCTTCCTTAGTAGGCTCGGGAGCGGGTTCGGGAGCAGGTTCTTCCTCTTTCTTCTTGAGTTTCATGGCCATGCGGATGGCTACGAAGATGCAGATTGCGATGATCAGGAAGTCAATGATATTCTGGATAAACATACCATAGTTGAAGTTGACCGCTTCCTTGAGCACTTCGCCGGTAGCGGCATCTATTTCCGCAGGGCTTAGTTCGACGTTTTTATCGGAGAAGTTAACTCCGCCTGTAGCCAGCGAGACGATAGGCATGATGATATCGTTGACCAGAGAGGTCACGATTTTACCGAAAGCGCCGCCTATGATGACGCCGACTGCCATGTCAACAATATTGCCCTTAAGGGCAAATTCCTTAAAATCAGTTAAAAATTTGCTCATATGTCGATAAATTTAGTATTTATATAGTTATATAGTTAGATGCGATGCTGATCTGCTCCGAAAAGTCTGTATAGGCGATCGGAAAAAGAGGAAAGCTCCGAGATGTTAAAAATCAACCAATTTTTAACCTTATTACTACGAAATTAGAAATTTTTTTGCTAATTTTGCATTTGAAAGTAAGACTTCAGGCTTACTTCAAGGTTTTTAAAGGTAAAAAATTAATCATCCGGTTGCGAATCCGTAGTTTCGCTCATTTGCAAATCTCTGATTTTCCGGTCGTTCTCCGCTTAATGCAGGAGAGGAAAGGATAGGAGAGAAGAGAAATGCTACATATATAACAAAGAAATAAGGAAAATATCGCTCGACCGATTAAAAATTTTTAACAAATTAAAGAAAACCAACCCAAAAAATATAAAAAACTTACAGAACAATGACAAAAATCGGTATCAACGGCTTTGGCCGTATCGGACGTTTCGTATTCCGTGCTTCCACAAAAAGAGATGATCTCGAAGTAGTAGCGATCAACGACCTTCTTCCCGTAGACTACATGGCCTACATGCTGAAGTATGACACAATGCACGGTCGCTTCGACGGCACTGTTGACTACGATCTCGAGAAGAGCCTTCTGATCGTCAACGGCAAGCCCATACGCGTGACTGCATGCCGCGACCCGAAAGAAATCGGCTGGGGCGAAGCAGGCGCAGAATACGTAGTTGAGTCTACCGGTCTCTTCCTGACTAAAGAAAAAGCTCAGGCTCACCTTGAAGCAGGCGCAAAGTACGTAGTTATGTCCGCTCCTTCCAAGGACGATACTCCGATGTTCGTAGTAGGCGTTAACCAGACTTCTTACGTGCCCGGCACTCAGATCGTATCCAACGCTTCCTGCACAACTAACTGTCTCGCTCCGATCGCTAAGGTTCTCCACGAGAACTTCGGCATCAAGGAAGGCCTTATGACTACCGTTCACTCCACTACTGCAACTCAGAAGACAGTAGATGGTCCCTCCATGAAGGACTGGCGCGGTGGCCGCGCAGCTTCCGGCAACATCATCCCCTCTTCTACAGGTGCTGCCAAGGCTGTAGGTAAAGTTATCCCCGAACTCAACGGCAAACTTACCGGTATCTCCATGCGTGTCCCCACTCTCGACGTTTCTGTAGTCGACCTGACTTGCAACCTCGAGAAGCCCGCTACTAAGGAGCAGATCTGCGCTGCCATGAAGGCTGCTTCCGAAGGCGAACTCAAGGGTGTGCTCGGCTATACTGAGGACGCTGTAGTAAGCTCTGACTTCCTCGGCTGCCCCCTCACTTCTATCTTCGACGCTACTGCAGGCGTTTATTTGACTGACAATTTCGTGAAGGTTATCTCCTGGTACGACAACGAAATCGGCTACTCCAACAAGGTGCTCGACCTCATCTCCTACATGAAGAAAGTCAACGGTTAATAGAAATCAATTCAATCCCTGTTTCGGAGAAAACTTAGAATAGTTTGCTCCCTTGGGGATAAAAAAGAACTTCTAAATCATAGGCCGCATCGTAATTTTTGATTACGATGCGGCCTTATTTTTTTCAGACTTAATAAAAAGTGAAAAAGTCGCGAGATGGACTTTTTTGGGTCATCTCGACCCTAAAATGCATGCAAAAATAGCCATTTTAACACTTCTGATGAACTTTGATGGGTCACTTCAGCATTTTTTCGCTTTTTTATCTGACTCTGATTTTATCTTCTAATAACCGGATGATGGATTAGGTTGCATCCGCAACTGTAAAGGGGTCAGCGTAGCGCGGGATATCGATACGCAGGAATAAATACTCTTCCACTCTTATGAATCTTAAATAAAAATTTTACTGATTTCTTTTTGCTTGAATAATATTCAAGCAAAATTTGAAATTTTGCTATTGTATAAATTGAAATATCGCGATAATTTCTTGATTACTGTATCAAAATGATATATATTCTTAGAGGAATTAATGAAAAATTAGGGATGATACTTAAAAAATGACAAATATCAAAATGAAAGTAAAATATGGAAAGATGATAAAATGATGCATAAAGCGAAAAATATTTATAAAAATTTTTTAAAAAAATTGCAAAAATATTTTGCAATTTGTAAAATTATTGCCATCTTTGCATCGGTAATGTGACATAAACGGGTCGCCCGGTCAAAAACCGGGAGTCCGGACCCAAACGATTTGAAATGAAAAATGTAGGCTGATTTTAAAACTGTGTGAACAGAATAGCCAATCATTTGACTCTTGTGAGTCCGTTCGGGAAGTTCCCGCGCCGAAAGAATACGGGGAATTTTACCGAAGGGCCATCAGAAGACAGATGATCGAATGATTGTTTGGTTGAATATTGGTAAGACTCAACGGAGAGAGAAGTTATAATTAGGTTATTATTCTGACATACTGAAATATTTCTCTCTGTTGATAAAAAGCGATATTTTCGGGATGAAAATATCGCTTTTTAATTTTTTTTGATTATTTTTGCGTAATTCCCTATCTGCGGATTTTCCAAACGACTTTTTATAAAACAGGGTCCTAAATTTTTTAATTATGAATGAAATTCCATTATGGCTAAATCTAAAAAAAGAATATGTCGACGACAATTTTGAGCCACTTTTGAATTATCTTAACCAGGCACGCCATGAAGAGCACGATCTTTTTTACGACCGCACGCTCAATTTGCTCCGGGAGCGATGCCTCTATCTTGTCTCCGAATTAGAGGCGACCAAAGTTTTTGAGGAAGATCCTCCGGTCGCCTCCATTGATTTCAATCTGCGGCTTCTTGCTGCATATCTGTTGGTCAGCCGGGATGACGATCGCAACAAAGATATTTTCTTAGGTCTGCTCCATCAGCTCCATCTTAGATTCCCGTCGCTCAGCGAACGCATTTTGGCCAAGATGAGTGAAGTATTGAAAGCGGGCTATGTGATCTCTCCGGGTGTCACCTTCCGTAATGTTTTGGATTATACGCCGGAGGTATTCGCTCATCTGGTACTTGAGCATTCTGTCTGCTCTACTCTTATCGACGGCCAGATGCTTTATGAAGGCAACGGCCGGGCATGGCTTAACTGCGGAGGATTGACCCTCACGGCTACGGGAACCACTCTTTCTGAAGAACGGAAAGTGAAATTTGCCTATAGTCTGGAGACTCCCGCCGATTGCCGGATTGGATCCTTCCGGGGCGACAAATTGAAATTTATAGATTCGCGGTCGCATGCCGCCATAGAAAATTTTGTAGATGATTTCGTAAGAAGGCAGCGTGAGCCTCTGAAGCAAGACCCAAAGCATGAACTCCGGAAACTTCAACCCGGTGAGGAGACGGTCGTAGAGATTGTCTCCATCCTATACAACGGCAGTATCTTTGTAAAGACTGTAGATCCCGACTGCGAGCTGATCCGCGGCCAGATCGAATTTCCTGAGAAATACATCGCGATGTATAAGACAGATCTGCTGCATAAGAATTTCAGGGTCGGCAATAGAGTGCGGGCTTTCTATACCCATGCCGAAGGCAACAAGCATTTCTTCAACTTAGATCGTCAGCTCGAGCATTTTCTGGTAGAAGACATGCGCTCATCATTCCCCGATTCCGAGGCCGGTCCATTCTATGCGTTGCTCAAGATCATCACTCCTAAGATCTATTACTGGCTCAGCGATCGCGGAGTAGGGGTCAGGACGTTTGCTGATCCGAAGTATAAAGGCGGTGATATCGCGATGTTGAGGATCAAGAATTATGAAGACGGCCTGTCATACGGCAAGATCAATGCCGAGATTGTCGGCGATCCTGAAAAGGAATTTTTCGAAGAGACGGGATTTGATGAGCATGAAGTCCGCTTCGATGCTATCCAGGCCTTTGTCGACTCTACTCCGGAAGTGAAGGATTCAGAGCCGGAGGAACTTGAGGAACCGTCGATCTCGCGCAGTCTCTTAGCTCTGACGGCACGCATTTTCTATCTCCATCAGCGTGAGCTGAAGAGCCCGTCGGAGCGTCTCAACTATCTTGCCAATGCGCGTATAATAGCCGAACTTCTCGGCGACAAACTTCTGTCGGATTTCCTTAAGTTTACGTCTACCTATCTTCGGGGAGTAGTCGCATTCGTAGAGGGGATGCCTATGGATGACCTTACGCTTACTCCGGCTCCGGAATTTGAGGATACGGAAGCTGTCGGAATGCGGCTCGCTATAATCGACCTTCTAAAGGAATACGGACGACGCGACTATTCCGAATTGCTTGCCCGCACCATAGAACGCGAATCTGAAGAGGAGCCGGATGCTCTCCTTCCAAAGCTCGCCCGACTTATCAACGCCTCCAATTCTCTGCAGGACACACTCTCTCCGGCTTCGCTCAATATTATCAAGCGCGAGATTATCAGGTCGCTTTCAATCGAAAACAAAGACGACGTCGATCTCGAGGCCGACGGAAGGGCTTACATCGGAATGGAGAACCAGACTATGGAGTTCAAGACCTCCATGGTCTTTCCGCCCAACTACAATATGCAGCCTAATCAGCAACAGCAGACCTTCAACGTCTTCCGCGCCATCTGCGGATTCCTGAATTCTACGGTAGGAGGCACTCTCTATGTAGGTGTAAGTGATTCCGGCTATGTCTGCGGGCTTGAGCAGGATTTCACCTATCTTAAATGTCATAGTCTTGACTCTTATATGCGCGTGCATATCCAGGATCCTCTCATACGCGAGTTTGGTCTTGACGTGATGAATTATATCCATGTGGATTCGGCCTATGACGATCAGGTTGTCATGATCCGGGTCGAGCCTCATCCCTTCCGCATTGTAGAGTTGCAGGATGTGGCTTATCAGCGTTTCGACCGCGAGACCCGGGAGATGACCGAGCGTGCCAAGGCTGAGTTGATGACGAAGAAGATGGTGCGCGACCGTGACAAAGCCGAAGCGATCCTTCAGCTGCAACATGCGATGTTTAAGAAGAGGGTGGCCGTCATCCGGGATTATGCCGATCCCGATGAAGGGAGGCTGACCGATCTGCGTGTCGAGCCCTACGCCATCATGCCGGAGGATGGAATAGCGTTGTGTCTGGAGTGCAAGACGCTCAAGTGCCGTCCGCTCCGCATTGCTCAGATGGGCTATGTCGGACTGGATGAAGAGAGCAAATGGCAATCGACCCATCTTCATCGTCCGATAGAGATCGATGCTTTCCATTCTTTCGGACCGAAAGACATACCGGTCAGTCTGGAACTCGACTACTATGCGAAGACGCGGATGATAAAAGAATATCCGCGTACTAAGGATGATATTCAGCCATGCAAGGGTGATGATAATGTCTGGTATTTTACCGGTAAAGTCAGGTCGATGGAAGGGATCGGCCAATTCTATCTTGCGCATTCCGATCATATCCGGATTCTCGACGCTCCGGCTCTCGAAGACTATGCCCGCAGCAAGGCCCGGATAAATTTCTCTGTAAAATAAAATGACAAAAAGAGCCGGCTGAAAAGCCGGCTCTTTTCGGGCGGAGAGGACGGGATTCGAACCCGTGGTAGGATTGCTCCTACGTCAGTTTAGCAAACTGGTGGTTTCAGCCACTCACCCACCTCTCCGAAAGATGAAATTTCGAGTAAGATGTTTTATTATTTTGCGTTCCGAATTTCGCTGTTTTACAACCTCGGAATCCGTTTGCGACTGCAAAGTTAACTATTTTTATGGTTTTCTCCAAATATTTTCGCGATATTTTCTTTATTTTTTATTATCTTCGCGTAGTTTTAAGTTCCTGAAGTGATTTAACATTGAATCTTGGGGATTTTTAGAGCCAGTTTGCTAAAGAATGTTAACGAGAAAATATACAGATTTTGAGGTAGTTTCGATTTTTGAAGAAGGAGCGATGCGGGCATCGTGACTGATGAAAAGATCGAAAATGACCAAAATATGGGCGTTTTATCGTTGATATTCGATCAAAATGAAATTTTAACAGTTCTTAGTAAACGGGCTCTTATCTCCGGATTTTGTTGTTTCAGGTCAGGTCTTTAGACGTTGCTTACCTTACTTTTCAACCACCTCTCGATCGATGAACGTAAATAGATTCCTGGTAGCCGCGGTAATCGCATTGCTTTGTGTCACGACGGCATGGAGTATGCCTGCACGTCCCGGTAAGCGTGTGCTGGCCGACCCCGACGGGCGGATATATGAAGTCACTCTTATCGGCGATGAATTTTTTCATCAATACGTAGATGACGACGGCAACGCCTTTATCCGTGATGCCGAGGGCTATTTTCATCCCGTCGATGATGAGGAGTCAGCGCGTCGGCGCAACGCAGGCGCCCGGATCCCGCGCCCCCCCCCGCATAACACCCCGGGCATGAAAGCAGCGGGCGAAGAAAAAAAAAACCCAGGCACGGGGGGGGATG
>JAIDYR010000012.1 GCA_029057985.1 Muribaculaceae bacterium
GCCTCTTTAGCTCAGTTGGCCAGAGCACGTGATTTGTAATCTCGGGGTCGTTGGTTCGAATCCGACAAGAGGCTCGATAAAGATGTTCCTCCTCTGTGAAGAGCACGGACAAACATGACTGAAAGAACAATAGGATAAATGAAAGAACGTAACTTCGGTTACGAAAAAAGCGTTGAATGTTTTTCATAATTTTGTTTTGGCGGCGTATTTGTGATAAATGCGCCGTTTTTTTATGTCCTTACGTGAACACCCCTGCGGAATTCCGCGTTAATCCGGTAGCTACGGCAGCCAATATCTCCATAACCCCGGAGCAACGCGCCTAAATAAGCGAATAACCACTCGGTTAACGCTGTTAACTGAGTGATAACATAAGCTTCGCCTGCTAAGAGCCAGTTTACTAAAGAATGTTAACAAGAAAATGTACAGATTTGAGGCAGTTTCGATTTTTGAAGAAGGAGCGATGCGGGCATCGCGACTGATGAAAAGATCGAAAATGGCCAAAAGATGGGCGTTTTATCGTTGATATTCGATCAAAATGAAATTTTAACAGTTCTTAGTAAACGGGCTCTAAATTTAAATAAAACAGATTTATTATGTATATCTATAACGTCACCTTTATGGTGGATAACGAAGAGAAATCCAATTTTCTCGCATGGATGCGCGATGAGGCGCTTCCGATGATGGTCAATGATCAATCCCCCGCCCGAAGTCCGCGACTGACACTCGTGGCTGAAGTGCCCGGTGATCCGGAGTTCGCAGCCCAGGCTGCCTCATTCTCATTCCAGACCGAATTTCAGACTCTCGATGTAGCCAAAAAATGGGCTGAAGATTATATGTTGCCGGCCGGAGGGAAATTTACCGCTAAATTCGGGCCTGAACGCGGAATGATGTTTGCTACGATTCTTGAACTTGTCGATCTCTGATTATCACTCAGTTAATGCGACTGTGGAGTTCATTAATCATCAAGTTAAACCCTCTGAGAATCGATTATAATCTTGAATGAATCCGGAAGTACAGAAATATCAGCGTATCATAATGGGAATTGACCCCGGCACTAATGTGATGGGCTACGGAGTGCTTGGAGTCAATGGTAAAAAGGCCGAAGTGATAGTGATGGGCGTCATAAAGCTTTCCAAATTCGAGAGCCATTATCTGCGACTGCGTCGCATATTCGAACGCGTGACCGGACTCGTTGACCAATATCTTCCCGACGAACTCGCCATTGAAGCTCCTTTCTTCGGAAAGAATGTGCAGTCGATGCTCAAACTCGGCAGGGCCCAGGGAGTAGCAATGGCGGCCGTTCTGGCGCGAGACATCCCTATTGCGGAATATGCTCCGCTGAGTATCAAACAAGCCGTCACGGGGCGTGGATCGGCCTCCAAAGAGCAAGTTGCGAATATGCTCAAGCATATACTGCATATTCCCGAAGAGAAGATGCCCTCATTGCTTGATGCGACGGATGCATTGGCGGCGGCCTTAACCCACTTTTACGAAACCGGAAAACCCGCCATTGCGAAAGGTCCATCCTCCTGGGCCAAATTCCTCGCGCAAAATCCTGACCGTATCGCCCCTCGGCGCACTCCCCATACCCCTTCGACTCCTAAGTAACCAAAACGCTAAAGTAAGCTCTCGTGGTAAGAATCCCATTCATCAAATTCCTCAATTGTTTTTAATCTTACGCAGATTACTGTAAGTTGCTTTATCTCGTATCCCGGAAGTTTTATAGCGGAGATGAATCCCCTGCGAGAAATGATCATCTATGCGATATTATCCACACATGCGATATAACTAAAAATATGCCATCAAGAATATCTCACGCAGAGAGACACAGAGCCGCTGAGTTGGAGTCAGCGACATAGACTCCGACATGAGCGCCGAGAAGGCGAAGAACGCAGAGAGGGCTCGCTTCGCCGCCTCAGTTACCACCGATATAGAGAATCCCATCTGTAGCAATCCTTCAGGCTATCCGTAACTTGCATCTCAATCATTATCTCTTCCGTAAAGTCACTTAAGCATGACCTAACCGAAGCGAGCGGAGCAATGCGCCCCTCAGCGCTCTCCGCCTCCCCGCGACCCGAACGGACTTTTCGATTACGAAGTACAGCTCAGCGCCTCAGCGTATCTCTGCGTGAGATTAAAACACAGCGAGTGATAAAATCCTCTGCGTAATAAATAAAAAACGGGGAATAAAAGTTCTGCGCCGGTTCTGCTCGATCAGCGCAAGCCGGTTCGGCGTGCGTGAGTTCTATAAGTTCCTTCACCGCGCACGCGTCCTTATCCCTGCGTGGGAACGAGCTTACCTCACGCACGCAGAACTTTTCCCCGCTCAACCGGCAGAACTAACGCAGAACATTTTGAAAAATTCCCTAATTCGAGAAAAATCCTCTGCGTGTGGTAAGATAACAGCGTGGTATAAATAACAGCGAGAGAGTAATCAGCGTGAAGTAGGGTAGCAAATAAGGTAGCAGTATCCGGGATTTTGGAGAATTGGCAAATAAGTATTAACTTTGCGATATGGTCAAGGAAAATATTCAGATAAAGTATCCGGTAGGGGTCCAGAGCTTCCCGGAAATCCGGGAAGGCGGATACTTATATGTCGACAAGACGGCCTATATCAAGATGCTGTCAAACGGCAAATATTACTTTCTGTCGCGTCCTCGCCGCTTCGGGAAGAGTCTGCTGCTGTCTACTCTCGAAGCCTATTTTCAAGGTCGTCGCGACCTTTTCGAGGGCCTGGCCATCGATTCCCTGACCGATGACTGGGATCCCCACCCGGTCCTGCATCTCGACCTCAACAACCGACAATATAAGGATGAAGGCTCACTCGAAGCGGAACTCAACGCTCATCTCGAAGT
>JAIDYR010000013.1 GCA_029057985.1 Muribaculaceae bacterium
AAGAATTAATGATACTGTAATTAATAATATTGAATTATGATCTATATCATTATAAAAAATTTTCCGAAGGAATTAATGTAAGGAAAGGGAAGAATGACTCAAAAATGTTCTCCACTAAGTTCTATTTAACATAATGGTGATTATGTATAGTTTATTAAAATGTAAATAAGCGGGGAGACCTTTGTAGGTCTTCCCGCTTATTCGAAACACAAGACTTATTATACTTTACTTCTTATGACTCTTTCTAATAAGCCTTAATATTCTATTTGAATATTCTATTTATCCTTTGAATTTTCTTTTTTCTTTGATTTCACTTTATTCTTTGCATTATTTTTGTCCTTATTGCCGGAGCGAGAACCGGACTGATCCAATTCCTGAAGCAGAAACTTTCCCGTTGGAGAATCTGTCAGTGCTATCTCCTCCGGTGTTCCTTGAGCTACTATGTGTCCACCTCCGCGTCCACCTTCCGGCCCCATATCGATTACATAATCGGCTGACTTAACAATATCGAGATTATGCTCTATGACAACTACAGTGTTGCCTACATCGACCAGACGGTTTATGACCTTAAGCAACACACGAATGTCTTCAAAGTGCAGACCGGTCGTAGGCTCATCGAGGAGGAAAAGTGTTTTACCGGTCGCTTTTTTTGCAAGCTCTGTAGCCAATTTAACTCTCTGATTTTCACCTCCTGAAAGAGTGCTTGAAGGCTGACCTAACTTTATATATCCCAATCCGATCTCCTGAAGGACCTTAATCTTACGCAGGATAGAAGGCACATTGGCGAAAAAATCCACGGCCTCGTTTACTGTCATTTCCAATACGTCTGATATTGATTTCCCCTTATATCTGACTTCCAATGTCTCTCTGTTATAACGTTTTCCATGACATTCTTCACAGGGTACGAGGACATCGGGAAGGAAATTCATCTCTATGGTACGATATCCATTACCTTTACAGACTTCGCATCTACCTCCGGCCACATTAAAAGAGAACCGTCCGGGCCTGTAGCCACGGATCTTGGATTCGGGAAGCTCTACAAAGAGTTTTCTGATATCGGCAAAGACTCCTGTGTAAGTAGCAGGATTTGAGCGTGGACTTCGTCCGAGAGGCGACTGATCGACAGTCACAACCTTATCTACATTTTCAAGTCCTTCCACTTCTCTATAAGGAAGTGGAGACTGAAGCGACCTGTAGAATTTTTGTGAGAGAATCGGTTGCAAGGTGCCGTTGATCAATGAAGATTTTCCACTCCCGCTTACCCCGGCCACACAAATAAACTTACCAAGAGGCAGCTCAAGATCGACATCCTTCAGATTATTTCCTGACGCGCCTCTGATAGTCAACTTCTCGCCACTCCCTTCTCTTCTGCTCGTCGGCACCTCTATCCGACGCTTCCCATTCAGATAATCGGAAGTAAGAGTATCAGACTTGAGCATTTGCTCAGGAGAGCCTTGAAACACTACTTCTCCCCCATTCACTCCAGCCCCGGGTCCTATGTCGACAATCCAATCAGCCTCAGTCATGATATCCTTGTCATGCTCTACTACGATTATGCTGTTGCCGGCGTCACGCAGAGTTTTGAGGCTATTGATCAATCGCTCGTTATCACGTTGATGCAGACCGATCGACGGCTCATCAAGAATATACAACACATTTACGAGTTGCGAGCCGATCTGAGTAGCAAGGCGGATGCGCTGGCTCTCGCCTCCGCTCAGACTGCTACTCGCCCTATTCAAAGATAAATAATCCAATCCAACATCAAGAAGGAATTTCAGACGCGACCGAATCTCTTTAAGAATCTCTACTGCGACAGCCCTGCGCGACGGCTCAATCTTATCTTCCAGGGTCAACGTCCATTCATAAAGCTCTGCAATGTCCATTGAAGCGACATCGGCAATATTCTTGTCGTCAATGAAGAAATGCAGAGAAATCTTATTAAGACGCTGACCATTACATTCCGGACATACCATCTCGGAGAAAAATTGATTGCTCCATTTATTAGCTTCAGCTCCGGCATCTTCACCCTGCTGCATTTCAATATATTTGACCAATCCGTCATATCCTACATCGATACGACTCGTGGAGAGCGTCTCATTCTCGAGATGGAGTTTTACATCCGTCCCATTAAGAATATCATTGAGCGCATCCTTTGGGAGATCCTTCACGGGAGTCTTAATGTCAACTCCATATAATTTGCATATCGCTGCAATCTGCCAAAACACAAGCGATTTCTTAAATTTACCCAATGCCACAATGGCGCCGTCATAAATCGAGAGCTCCGGATTAGGTATAAGTTTCTCCTCATCGACCATGTTGATGCGGCCAAGTCCCTTGCATTTTCTACATGCACCTTGCGGTGAATTAAAAGAGAAATTATGAGGGGCCGGTTCGGGATAGGAAAGACCGGTAGACGGATCCATAAGGGCCTGGGAATAATGAGTGATCTCTTCAGATTCCACATCATAAATCATCATCTGTTTCTCTCCCTGAGCAAGAGCATTATCAACAGTAGATCGAAGTCGATCACTTTCATCCCGACTTACTTTAAGGCGGTCTACAACCAATTCTACGCTATGATTCTTATAGCGATCAAGTTTGAGGCCATACGACAAATCCATCAATTCCCCATCCACACGTACTCGCAGATATCCTTTTTTTCTGAGATTCTCGAATAATTCTTTATAATGACCCTTACGATTCTTTACCAATGGCGAAAGAATATAGATTTTTTTCCCATCAAATTTATTAAGAATAAGATCTACTATTTTGTCTTTGGTATATTTTACCATGCGCTCGCCGCTGAGGTAGCTTCTTGCTTCTCCAAGTCTTGCATAAAGCAGACGGAAGAAGTCGTAGATCTCTGTGGTGGTACCGATAGTGGATCGTGGATTCTTATTCACGGTCTTCTGCTCGATGCTAATGACGGGGCTGAGCCCGGAGATATTATCTACATCCGGACGCTCAAGCGAACCAAGCATATTTCTGGCATACGACGAAAATGTCTCTATATAGCGTCTCTGGCCTTCAGCAAATACAGTATCAAATGCGAGCGACGATTTTCCGCATCCGCTCAATCCGGTAATGACCGACAAGCGATTATGGGGAAAAGTCACATTAATGTTCTTAAGATTATGTACGCGCGCTCCTTCGACCTCAACTGCCTCCGAAGGATGACCAAACGACTCTAAAGAATATATTTCTGTGTTCATTTATTATCAATCTGAGATATATGAGCGCCTTCAAATGAACGAAGCACTCCAATCATGTAATAACAACAATTTATGTGCCAACTTTCTCAAACCTTCCGGCCATAATTGCAAAATAACCCTAAAAAATAATTCAACTTCCATTATTGAAAGTTGAATTATTGATCAATTAGTAGTAGAGTTGCCTGAGGAATCGCCCGATGAAGGTGCAGCCCGATGACGCAAAATATTTATATCGCCACTTTTCTTGTATTTTTTACCGTCAGCGCCTTCAGCTTGGATTACGTAATAATAGACACCAGAGCTTACCGTTTTACCTCGATGTTTACCATCCCATCCTCCCGCCGGATCTTCAAAATAATAAAGTTGATTTCCAAACCGGTCGAAAATCCAACATTTAAAACTAAGCAACGAGCGATAGCTTACTTTCCATTCATCATTTACACCATCTCCATCAGGAGAAAATGCGTTAGGACACTTCAAGTCGGAAGCACCGATATTTATTGTATAGATATCCCCGATTGTCTCACACGAACCATCGGAATTACTTCCGATATATCGCATATAATATGTACCCTCATGATTGAAAATATAATCAATATCCTGCTGATTGAATCTAAAATCAACATTTTCAAACTCCGGATCTGATGCAAGCTGCCATTCATGATGTAACACACCTTCCGTAGCATGCGCGATAAAGGATATGGAAGCAGGAGCAGAACCCCCTAATCCATCGGTATTACTATTAATTTGATTGCTTCCGGAAGTCGAAGAATTATCACCATCTTCATCGGCGGAATCTTCCTCTTGCAATGCCTCGGTCTCAGCCAAAACTGATATAGGGGCATAAACATTACTTTCAGCCTCTTCAATCCAATCCCACTTTCGAAGAAATTTATCTCCCGAAATATAAAATGATGTTGAGCAATATGGTGGCGGAGTTATTCTCAATGGATTAGATAATGAATCAAAATATTTTACGGTCTCGATCGTCTGAAAATCATTATTGGTTACATTCCATTCCTGAGTCGAAAATTTCACAGAAATTTCGCGATCGAGGGTCCGCTGCTGTCCATTTATAGTATAGTAATGTATTGGATCTCCGGAGCCTTCTACTGTTAGAAAAGTAGCATCACAATCAGATTCTGCCGACCTCCCGATGGAATTAAGAGATAAGCGATAAGGAAGATAATTTACTACCCAATAATAATATCTTTTAATAAGAGATGCATCCGCATTTGATTCTTCAATAATATAGCCCATATTTCCTTCAGGTGAATGAAGTATGACGCTATCCGATGTACGGTCGAGATTTGTCACTTCTTCTGCGAAACCACCGCCCAAATTTGAATATCGAAATATTTTTATGTTATTCGGATTAGACGAGGTATAGATCATATCGACATTGTTCATGTCGTATATAACATAAATTTTATCCAGACCGGTCACCTTTTCGGGCACATCCTGTAAGACAGGTAAAGTATTACCTGTAAATGTTAGTTCAGCTGCATCTGCCGCAACAAAACTTAAGGAATATATCGAACAAAACAATCCGAGTAGTGAACGTGAAATATTACGCGAAATATTCGGCATATATTATGGATTTCTAATTATCTTCAATTGCACAATCTTACCTGCTGAAGAATTTATGTTTCGCAAGTCTGAGCGACCATCAGCTTTCAAAGTTAAAAGTTGAAAGATCAAGTCCTAAGAAATAAACGATTTCCACCTCTTAATATTGCACGGCAGAAATATGCCATATGGTCGTCTTTAGGGCATAACATTTATTTGGGCACAAAGGTCTCGAAAGTAGAATCATCATAATATATGGTGATCTGAAGGACTTTTCGGGGATTTTGACGCATTTGCTCTATTTGTCGAGTCAAATCCATAATTTTCAAATCTGATTCAAATACCTCATTTTCCGTAGAGTTAGATGAATATTCATTGCTTTTTAAGCCCCTGAGATTTGAATTTTCATTCTCATCCCTACGAATATACGGGTTTATTGAGTTCTGATTGCCGGATTTTGCTTGAGAATCTCTTCCCAATATACCACTGGACGCAGCATTTGATATATTGCGAGGCTGATCACTTGAATTGAAAAAAGTACCTATATTCTCATCATCATCAAACTTATCATCAGGCGACGGAGCAGTCGACAGATGCTTTACACTACCGGTTTTTACCGGACCTTCCCCAAATAAAAGCCATACAACAGAAAGATCGGGAAAGGCACGATGAATCTGACCAACTAAAATATCGCTGATTTTCTTATTACGCCCGCTTAGGATCTGAGACAACGATGGCCGGGGAATTCCACACATGTCTGCGAACTGAGTAGAAGTAAGTCCGCTGGTATCGATGAAGAGTTTTAGGCGAGAAGCAACTGTGTCCTCCATATTTTGAGTTTTCCTTATTAAAAAATTTCGTTGCAAATGTAATCAAAAAAATTCATATTTACAAATTTTTAGATGTAAATAAATCATAGTTTGAAAATTGTAAAATGCAAACTATTCTAATATCATTTGCAAACTATTAAATAAATAAAATTAAAGTCTATATCCACGAAAATGAGATATTAACCTCAATTTCATAGAATCAACTATGGAATTTTTAAATATTTCATTCTAAGCTATGAATTTGAAATAAAAAATAGCTTAATCGGTTGAAATATTATTACTAACAAATTGATAATTAGACATGTATTAGTGATGTTAAAAAATGTTATTTACATTCATGATAGCTCTTGCTTGAATTTCGTTTGCAAATATTTGCATCTGCAAAGGTAAATACAATACAATAGAATAATTTTCATTTCAATCAAAAATTTACATTTTATGAAAATTTTTGATTGAAAACACCTCTAACTTTTATATATTGTAAATCACATTTGCAAACTGAATATTTCCGGTTTTCATGATCTTTTGAAAATGCGAACTTTTGACCAAACTGCAAGTTATGCTATTCTCCTCTATTCTGTTCTAAAATTTTGATTTGTTAAGCCCTCTTCCCTATGGATATACATAAAGCGACTGATTGAAGATCTTTTATAATACTCGCGAGATTCTCTTTTCCATCACTCTATTTCAACTTAAAAAATCCGCAGGCAATTGCAATGCAATTGCCTGCGATCAAAAATCTGACTACATAAAAGCGTTTGTGACTGCACCATCAGCAATCTTTGACTACAAATTAAGATTAACTTACCGATTAAGGCACCTTCTTAATTAGATCTTCACGTGGGGATCTCAAGAAAATTATTTATATTCAATTCTCAGGGCGTTTAAATAAGTTAATTTTAATCCTAACAAACTGGTATTCATTAATTTCAAACACTATTTAAAATTGAGAATTATTATTCAGAATAGAATTTTGCACTTGAAAATCCTGAAAATTTCAATTTTTCAATCAAACATCATACTTATTACAATATCAGACTCGTCAATCGACGGAATAAACGATTTGGCCATTCCGTAGTATTCCATCCTTACCTCTATTTCATAAAAACGATTTCCACAATTACTGACTATACCATCCTTCAAAAAATTACAAATCTTTTTGATGCTTCGACTTGAATCCCCAACTGTAGCCTCACACTGCATTTCGTTAATATTTAGCAATTCAAGAATAGAACTCCATAAGTGCGGATCTGCCACATATAATGTATAATCTTGCGACTCGAGGTAACGATTATTATTATTGTCACTCCCGGAATCTTTTGATCGGAAAGCACCCGAAACGATATTTTTAATAATAGACCAGATATTTTCAGGCGTACCAAAAATAGGGAAAATATTATTATTTTCAGTTATAAGTATAAGAGTGTTTTCTCCCAATAAAATACTCCCGTTATCACGCAGATGATCGGCCAGAATATCTCGCCATTGTCCGGTCGAATGTTGGATGTATACATATCCCCTATTATCAAAAGTATTCTCTATCTCACTTTTTAATATTCTACTTACAATATCATTAAATTCTTTATAAGATTGTTTATCATTATCACTATATAAAATCGACTTGAACAATTGAAAGAATTTTGAAGATAAATTATTAGAAATTTCGACTACAGATGAAACATTATCTTCCGTATTAATATTTCTAATATATTTAAAATTTTCCGGGCAGATATTTTGCAAGATATTTCTGAATTTTATAATGCCACGCTTGGAAGAATTTTTATAGCCCAATTTTTCGTAATATTTCCTCAATTTCCCATCAGCCGGAATCAGAAATGTAAAATCCACATTATTCCTAATTGCATTAGCCTCTATCCGGCCGATTACATCCTTCATAATCCCGCAACCTCTTCTTTCAGGAAGTGTCATTAATCCGCAAAGATAATATCCACATATTACCGATTTGTTATTATAAATATTGTCTTTATAGATATTATCGGGACTGATATTATCAGGGAAACATCTAAAATTATAAGGAATCACGAGAGACGAGGCAATAACTTGGTTATTTTCGGCAACTATTACTGATTTTGTATCATCGAAATATCCATCAATTATCATATTGACATATTCGGCAGAATCACCGAATATATCACGCCACATCTTCTTTATATCGAGTATTGGATCCATTAGCAAAATTTAATATTAATTATTTAATAATTTCGTAAGAGCTGCATGAAAAGGCATACTATGAAGCAATAATTCAATTAAGCGTAATCGGGAATGAATCCTCGCAAGGCGAAGATTCATTCCCGACTAATAGCGATCAATATATTATACGGAATTTATAGTATTTTAAATGATCTTCCAAATCGTTGGAGTGCTGCTTTTTCGAGATCTTCCCGGAATTCCGGAGCGGCTATCGAAATCATTAATTTCGCGCGCTCTGGAAGCGTTTTACCTCTCAGATCAACTATACCATGCTCGGTAGCAATATAATTCGTCTGGAAGCGCGTAGTGACTACTCCTGCCCCTTCTGTAAGTACGGGTTTAATCTTCGAAACACCCTTGCCGGTAGTAGATAACATGGCAAGGAAAGATTTTCCACCCTCGCTCTGCGAAGATCCGTAAACGAAATCGTGCTGACCTCCGACGCTTGAAAAAATCTTTGTGCCGATGGAATCTGCGCATACCTGACCGGTCAGATCAATTTCAAGGCATGAATTAATCGACATTACCTTAGGATTCTGAGCTATTACGAAAGGATTATTAGTCCAGGCTACATCCTTGAAGATTATATCCTTGTTATAATCCATGTAATCGTAGAGACGTCGGGAGCCGAGAGCCAGAGAGGCTATGGACTTACCGGGCATCACCTTTTTTTGGGAATTATCAATTATGCCGCGTTCAAGAAGAGGAAGTACGCCATCGGTCATTGCTTCAGTGTGAAGACCGAGATGCTTATGATTCTCCAATGCCCGTATGACAGCATTAGGAATGCCTCCTACGCCGATTTGAAGTGTTGCCCCGTCAGGTATATGTTCTGCTATAAAATTGCCTATACGTATCTCCTTTTCAGTCGGGATAGCAGTAGGCACCTCCACGAGGTCTTCATCTACTTCCACTACAGCCGCCAACTGCGAGAGATTGATCACGGGATCACCATAAGAGAACGGCATCTTGGGATTAATCTGCGCTATAACCCGGTCAGCACATTCGACAGCCGACGTAGCAAGATCGGCAGAGACACCGAAGCTGACATTCCCATTTTCATCCGGCATGGAGCAGTTGATAAGAGCTACATCAACCCTGCACGTCCCGTCTCTGAACAAAGCCGGGACTTCTCCCAAGAAGCGCGGAATCATTGATCCGTATCCCTGAGCGATATACTCTCTGACAGAGTTGGATACAAAAAAGGAAACGACATTAAACGAATCAAGATATCGAGGATCACAGTAGGGTGCAGGTCGCTTTGTCACGGCAAAAGCGGAATAAAGCGTCACATTCCGCAACTCGTCCGCACGTCGGGTCAACGCATCTATCAGCACCTCAGGCGTTGATGTAGATCCCTGAATAAACACGTGGTCATCGTTTTCTATAAGTCTGACAGCCTCATCAGCAGTCATATAATTAATGGCCATAATTATAAATTTGGAATCCTGCTCCTTAAATCTGGCTCTTCACCCTTGATTACAGGAGCAGGATATTTATTTTTTAATTTATATTTCCTACTTTTTCGCGGCCTTGTTGAATGCCATTAATCGAGCTTCAAGTTCAGCCATCTGTTCGGGGGTCGATACCATGGAAATAGTGACTCTTACACCCTCCTGTTCGCTCCCTGTAGAAGGCAGGGAGATGCAGGAAATACCATACTTCATCAATTCTCTCTGCAGTTCTTCACCGGTCATTCCCGGATAGCCCATAGTAAAGAAGAAGCCGTCGGAGATAGGCTGATCGCCGTCAATGGCATATACGAGGTGAAAGCCGTTGTCGAGGAATGATTTCTTAACCAGTCCTGCCCGACGCCCATACTCCGAAGTATGCTCTACAAAATTTAGTTCGCCTTTTACAGCCGCATCCATCATTCCTGCAAGAGCATATTGGGCTGAGTGGGTCGCACCCGAGGAAGCACAATACAATACGCCATATACGTAGGCATCTCCGAAAGCGGGCATTTCGTAGAATTTCTCGAAGAATGGATACTGCCGTGCAAATACCTGCGGACTCATGCCCACAATTGCAATTCGCTGCCCGGCATAGCTGAAAATTTTCGATGCGGAGACAAGCAGAATATAATTATCGGTGAATTTGGCGACTGTAGGTATATACGGCGGTTCAGAAGGATGACCGAAATCTTTACGGAAGTCCATGCCCATATATGCCAGATCTTCGAGCACTATGACATCATGTTTAGTGGCCATACGCCCTATGATTTCCAGCTCTTCCTCTGTAAGATTAGTCCAGGCGGGATTATTGGGATTAGAATAAATCATGGCAGTCACCCGGCCACTGCTGAGTTCTTCTTCAAGCTTTGCCTCCAGAGCTTTTCCTCTATATTCGTATATATCAAAAGCCTGAGTCCTCATTCCCAAAAGTTTTGCCTGATGGCGCTGAGCAGGGAAACCCGGATTAATAAGTAGAAGGGTATCCTTCGATTCAAGACGCTGCTTGAGGAGAAGCATCAGAGTGAATGAGGCCTGCATTGAGCCTACGGTCGGAATTATTCCGCGTTCTTCTACATCGACATCAAGGAAAGCCTTTATAAACTCCTTACCGGCTTTTTTCAATTGGGGTATACCCGAGATATCAGGATATTTATTGGCCACTCCCTGCTTAAGCGCCTCTGCCTCGCACCGGATGCCGATCTCTTCTGCAGGAATCCCGGGATTCCCTATTTCAAGATGTATGAATTTCTCTCCGGTCGCACCCTCGAGTTCAGCTGCTACCGCACAAATCTGGCGGATTGTAGCACTCGAGATATCCGGTATCTGCAGTTTATTAAGAATCCCGTCGAGGACGTCATCTCCTACGGGAAAATTGCTTTTTTCCATGGTAATTTTATGCTCTACTCTATTTTTTCGTAATCTCTTTTGCCCGCGCTCTGCCGGCACGGAATGCCTTGAGATTACTTTCTACTATTGCCTCACCCTTACGTCCGAAAATTTCACGGATACCGTTTTCGATATCCTCCTCCTTCAATCCATCGATGAAGAGTGAGCAAGCGCCAAGAAGGACCATATTGGAACTGCGTGGCCCGGCTACTTCTTTAGCTACCTCTTCCATATCAAACGCTACGACATTGCCTGCGGAATCAAGTTCTTTTTGAATAGTCTCGAGTTCAGGATAGTCAGGAATATTGACGAAGGGTACAGTATTGGTGACGATCCATCCTGTCGGAGCAAGATAAGGAATATAACGCAGTGCCTCCATAGGTTCGAGCGATACTATGAGATCTGCGCCGCCCAATGGGATAAGATCACTTGCGATTGGATTACTGCTCAGTCGTAGATTTGACTGTACGTCGCCTCCACGCTGCGACATGCCGTGGACTTCCGCCTGCTTGAGGTGAAGGCCATCGTTCAAGGCTGCGCAACCGAGGATAGTGGCGATAGAAAGAATTCCCTGACCTCCTACGCCGGCCAGAATAATATCTGATTTCATAGTGATGCTTTCTTTTTAAGATTTCTTGGCCGACGCATGACGACGAGCCGTCTGGATACATTCTCTTCTGGATATAATAACCGAGAGTCCCGGATATTCTATTTCCTCGCGGAAAAGAGCTTTCATCTGCTCTACGTTTTTGGGAAGAGAGTCAATTGTGCGACAATGTGCCGGATCTACGCCGAGGCCAAGACATATGTCTTCGAGCTTACCCGTGCCCTGAGAATCCTGTCCGCCTGTCATTCCGGTTGTCAGGTTGTCGGAAATAATTACAGTTATCGGAGAATTTTCGTTGATGGCATCAAGCAGTCCCGTCATTCCGGAATGAGTGAATGTGGAATCGCCGATGATAGCCACAGCAGGATGCTGTCCTGCGTCGGCAGCGCCCTTTGCCATTGTAATTGAAGCGCCCATGTCGACTACTGTGTCAATAGCATTGAAAGGCGCAAGAAATCCGAGTGTATAGCATCCTATATCGCCAAACACTTTCGGAGACTCATATTCTTCAAGCACTCCGTTGAGAGCGGCATATACATCTCGGTGACCACATCCCTGGCAGAGAGCCGGAGGACGGGGCATCGTCACTTTGGAAGCTTCGCGGATTTCAAGTCGCTTCAAAGCATCGGTCTCCCCTTTTATCTTCAGGAATGCTTCGCGAATGAGGTCGGGAGTAAGTTCTCCTGTCAGATTAAGTTCACCGGTAAGCTTGCCATATACTTTACCCGAGCGATCAAGCACGCCGCGGATCTTGCGCTCAAGATGGGGCTGACCCTCCTCGATGACGATAATTTCATCACACTCATCGAAAAGACGTGCGAGTTTCTTTTTGGGCAAGGGATACTGCGAAATTTTCAGAGTAGGATACGGAATACCGTCAGGGAAAACCTCGTTGAGATAATTCCAGGCAAGACCACTTACCACAATACCCAGCGATTTATCGGTGGCTTCTACATATTTATTGAAGGGAGATTCTTCGGAAGCCGCTTCAAAATCCTGATAGTCTTCCAAGAGTTTGATATAGCGCTTCTTGGAAATGGCGGGCATAAGCACCCACTGACGGGGAGAAGCCGGATAATGCAGTTCATTCTCTGCGGAAGGCTCATCATCGACTTCCACTACCGCACGGCTATGGCTCAGTCTGGTGACAAGTCGCACCATTACGGGGATAGCAAATTTTTCAGATAATTCGAATCCATAGCGCGCCATATCATAAGCTTCCTGCTGATCTGAGGGCTCAAGCGCCGGCATTAGAGCGAAATCCGCATAATAACGGGAGTCCTGCTCGTTTTGCGAGGAATGCATGGAAGGATCATCAGCCGCGATTACAAGCAAGCCACCGTTAGCTCCGGTCATCGCTGAATTGACAAAAGCATCAGCAGCCACATTCATGCCTACATGTTTCATGGAAACTATCGCACGCTTGCCACAGAACGACATTCCCAATGCCTCCTCTACTGCAGTCTTCTCATTACTGCTCCAATGCGAATGGAGTTTCCGCTGTCTGGCTACCGGATCCGCTTGCACGAATTCCAGAATTTCTGTCGAGGGAGTGCCGGGATATGCATATGCGCCGGAAAGACCGGCGTTGATAGCTCCCAGGGCCAATGCCTCGTCACCCAAGAGTAATTTCTTCGATTTCATGATAGATTCAGGTATTTTCTTGATGTTGCAAATATAGCGCTTTCTGATAAACTATGAAAATTTTCAACCCATCAGATAACATGTTGCATAACACTCATTGCCTCAATTTGACCAATAATTGTCTGAATAAATCCAAAAATTACTTAAAATTCCATTTTTTATCTGCTGATTTTTTCAGGAATTTTGTCAGGATTGTGATTTTTTTATTAATTTAGCGCATAGAAGTTGATAAGCCGACTTCATCAATAGAATCCGATGGGAAAAGACTCCGTTTAAAAGTAAAATTCGCAATCCTTTTAAACGTTTGCTTTTTGGCAGACTCTAACAAAATGAATCCTCTTTCTTCTCATCCCCCGATTCAACTCTCCTGTTATCAACCAACCCGATTAATCAACCTTCCAACCAGCAAGAATATGTTTAAAAAATTCTTTCTCGCCGCAGCGGTAGCTCTGACAGCTCTCTCTGCATCCGCCGTCCTTCCCTCGGTAACTCTGAAGGATATCAACGGAAATAATGTAAATACTGCTGAACTCTCCAACGATGGCAAACCTTTCGTAATATCCTTTTTCGCTACATGGTGCAAACCATGCCTGCGTGAACTCAAGGCTGTCCATGAAGTTCTTCCCGACTGGCAAGATGAAACCGGCGTTAAGGTTATTGCTGTCAGCATCGACGAAGCTCAGAACGAACAGAAAGTAAAACCCCTCGTAGAAGGTAAAGGCTGGAGTCAGGATTATACCGTGCTTCTTGATCCTGCAAATGAATTCAAGCGGCAGATGAATGTCAACGACATTCCTCACGTATTCGTCGTTGACGGCAACGGCAATATCGTCTGGAACCACCAAGGCTACGTCGACGGAGGCGAAGAGGATATCCTCGAAGCCGTGAAAGCAGCAATGTAATCGTCCATCTGACTTTTAATCCGGATTTCCCGGACTCTATACTCTCTCCTACTACGGAATATTGAAATGTATGATCGATCCCCACGCAGGGCTCGGTCATACATTTGCCGTAATTAAGACTTTGTCAATTTCTACACTTTGACACGTTTCCGGCAACATATTCCATAACGACCCTCAACTTTTTTGAACTTTCATAACTTACTATCATCGTGAAGTTTAATTCCACTATTTCTAATATCATGTCCAATTTTTCATTTCGCGCGGCTCTACCTCTGCTTTTTGCAGCGCTCGCTACCACAGCGTCTGCGACAGGTACTGAACACGCAGACTCCACCGATTACAAACTCGTTCCGCGTAATTTTCGCGGAGAGACAGTGATGGTGCCGACGTCCAACGCCGATTACGCTCCGACCTCACCTTCCTGGTGGAGTCAGGTTAGAGCGACGGGAGCTATCCAGACTGAGTTTATGGTGCCCCTTAAGGATGAGGCCCTGATGACTCAGGATTATGATTCCAAGGTGCTCAACAACACTTATTTTGACTTCACAGTCAATGCACCCTACATCTCAGCCGGAGCGCGTTTCCAATTTACCAAATGGCCGCTCCCCGGGTTCGATGAAAAAACAATGCCGGGCTTTGCCGGATGGGGTGTGCCTTACTTCTGGGCTACCGGAAAGTATAAATGGGCTCAGATTACTGCCGGCGACTTTTACGAACAATTCGGCTCCGGACTGATCATGCGCACCTATCAGGAACGCTCACTCGGTGTTGACGGCGCGATCCGAGGTGCTCGCGTGAAATTGAATCCGGGAAAAGGCATTTACTTCACCGGACTTGTCGGTAAGGAACGTCGCTTCTGGAAGCATACTCCCGATCTCATCTGGGGCGGGGATGCTGAATGGAGCCTCAATGAGTCTTTCCCGAAATCCTTCGGACCTGACTATGGCCTGACACTCGGATTCTCTTACGTAGGAAAGCATGATTCCGATAACCCTACGGTCTATCACGATCAGAATCAGTATCGTCTGAACTTCCCCACGACAATAGCAGCTTTCGATGGACGCATCCGCACCCGACTCAAAAGCTTCGATATCCTTGCAGAGTTCGCAACTAAGAATAATGACCCTAACTATGTCAACAATTACATCTATAGCCGCGGTCATGTCGAACTCCTCTCCGTCTCCTACGCTGCAAAAGGATTCTCCGCATATATTCAGGCCAAGCGCTCCGAAAATATGGCTTTCATGTCGGATCAGAGTGTCGAGACGAATGCTTTCATCAACTATCTTCCGGCATTCACCAATACTCAGACTTATACCCTCGCCGCTCTTTATCCCTATGCTACGGATTACAACGGAGAATGGGCGTTTCAGGCTGAAATGCGCTATAACTTCAAGCGTAACACACCGCTGGGAGGTAAATACGGCACCAACGTAAAACTCTCCGCATCTTATATTTCCGACCTCGCCAATTCAGCTCCGCTCGGTCCGGTCAGAGATATCACTTCCTCCGATGGCACAGTCTCTGTCTCTAACCGCGATCCGGAAATGTCAGGCACCGACGGCCTCGGATCCCCGTTCTGGAAAATCGGAGGGCTGCGCTACGCCGACCTTAACTTCGAAATAAGTAAGAAAGTGACCCGCACTCTCCAGTTTACTTTCTTCTATCTCTTCCAGAAACTGAATTATGCGAAGATATTCGGTCACACTACAGAATACGGACACGATGAATTCGTCACTGCCAATACATTCATCCTCGAAGGCCAATGGAAAATGGCAAAGAAAACGCAATTGCGTGCCGAACTCCAATATCTGACAACCAAACAGGATGAGAAAGACTGGATCTCCGCTCTTGTAGAAGTTTCTTTCGCTCCTCACTGGATGGTCACTCTGACCGACACCAAGAATTTCGGAGGTTCGAAGCATAACTATTACTCGGCTATGGTGACTTACGTCTATCGCGCCAACCGCTTCTCTCTCTCCTACGGTCGCACCCGCGCCGGATTCAACTGCTCGGGAGGAGTATGCCGCTGGACTCCGGCCACCAAGGGCTTCTCTCTGACTTATAACTACGCATTCTAAAGACTCATACTTTAACCTCACCTTCTAACATTAGGAAATCATGATTTCAAAATATCTCAATCTTCCTTTATTCGGGAAAGGCATCGTCGCTTCGGCCTGCATCTGCCTCCTGGCAGGATTGGCTTCTTGCGATAATGTCGATGAAGCTGACCGCTTCATCAAGGTGGAACGCCCTGAAATCGCACGCAAGGTACTCGTTCAGGAATTTACAGGCCAGGGTTGCATCAACTGTCCGCAGGGCGCAGCTCTAGTCCATTCAATGCAGTCGCAGTATCCGGGTGCAATAGTAGCCGTAAATCTGCATCCGGAGAATACTCAATATACCCGTCCTCTCGGAGGACTTAAACTTACTTCAAAGGAAGCGACAGCATATTATCAATACTACAAGCCTGCTATGCTTCCTTCGGCAGTAATTGACGGAGCTGCACCCGTCTCGAACGTCTCTTTATGGACTGACGCAATTCTTCAAGCTATTGCGCGTCCTGCCCCGGCGGATCTGGAGCTTACCACAGAATATAATTCTGCGACACGCGAGCTAAAAGTGACCTACAGCTCTACATTCAACGAAGTCTTCTCCTCGCCCCTGAATATAAATGTCTGGCTGATGGAAAACGACATCGTCGGTCCGCAGTACAGCGGCTCCAATATTCTACGCGACTACGTTCATAATCATGTCCTCCGCACTTCTCTTACCGGAGAATGGGGGGTTGCGGTTGCTGACTCATTCATCCCAAATGATAAGTTTACCGCTACTTTCTCTATCGTCATCGACGAATCTTGGAAAGCTGAAAATTGTGAAGTAATTGCATTTCTCCAGAATCCGAGTTCCAAAGCAGTGGAGCAATCAGCCGAAGCTCCCGTCATCAACCACGAATAATCAAACTTTTTCATAAATCATGAAACGTCTGCTTTTTTCACTCTCTCTGCTCCTGACCTGTGTCTGCGCGTTTGCAGCTGACGCCGTCAATTGGACTGTAGATCTTATCGACGACAATACAGACCATCCTGCTGTAAAAATCACGGCTAAAGTCAACCCCGGATATCACCTGTATTCAGTCGATAACCCTGCCGGAGGCTCTATGCCTCTCAAATTCTATTTCGATGTCAAAGGTTGTAAGGCCGTTGGCTCCCCTTCTGCGAATAAAAGCTATAAGAAGGAGATGGACGACGTATTCGACGTCGAACAACATTTCTATGAGGGTACCGTAGTCTTCACTCAGAAACTCAAACCCACATCCAAGGATTTCAGTGTAAACGTAGAAGTTCAGGGTCAAGCCTGCAACGACACAGGTTGCGTTCAGGTTGGTACCGCAAAACTACTAAAAGGCACCTTCTCCTCAGCCAAGGAGGATCCCAACGAGGCGGCTGAAGAACAGAAAGAAGAAGTCAACGCTCTTGTTGAGATGACTGATTCCCTCCAGTCGGCCGAGGGTCCGCTTATGCCCGCAGCCAATCTTTCGGGCGTCGAAGCCAATCAATCATGGTGGGACAATGTAGAAGCTGAACTCCGAGTATTCGAGGAAGCTCCGGAGCAACAGGGCCGCTCTCTCCTTTATATATTTATTGCAGGATTCATCGGCGGACTGATTGCATTAGTGACACCCTGCGTATGGCCGATGATACCTATGACTGTATCTTTCTTCCTAAAGCAAAATAAGAGTCGTTCTAAATCAGTCGGGACAGCAGCGATCTATGGCGGTTCGATCATCGTCATCTACGTAGTGCTCGGATTGGCGGTCACAATTATATTCGGGGCCTCGGCACTGAATGAATTGGCAACGTCAGCCCTCTTCAACATTATATTCTTCCTGCTCCTCGTAGTCTTCGCGATCTCATTCATGGGAGGCTTTGAGCTGACTCTTCCTGCCTCATGGACTAATAAGATGGACTCAAAAGTAGATACTACTACCGGTCTTCTTTCCGTCTTCTTCATGGCCTTTACTCTCGTCCTGGTTTCTTTCTCCTGCACAGGCCCGATCATCGGCACCCTCCTCGTAGAAGCCGCAGCAACATCCAACTTTATTTCTCCTGCTGTCGGAATGTTCGGCTTCGCTTTAGCACTCGCTCTTCCTTTCACTCTCTTCGCAATGTTCCCGACCATGCTTAAGGCTATGCCCAAGAGCGGAGGATGGATGAACACTGTGAAAGTCGTGCTCGGATTCCTTGAACTCGCCCTTGCTCTCAAGTTCCTCTCGGTAGCTGACCTCGCTTATGGCTGGAGAATCCTGGATCGTGAAGTATTCGTATCTCTCTGGATTGTCATTTTCTTCCTGCTCGGCGTCTATCTGCTCGGTAAGCTTCGCTTCCCGCATGATGATGAAGTTGAGAAATGCGGCGTAGGCCGATTCATGCTCGCATGCATCTCATTCGCATTTGCTGTCTATATGCTCCCAGGCCTCTGGGGCGCTCCTCTTAAGAGCATCTCAGCATTCTCGCCCCCGATCAGCACTCAGGACTTCTCTCTTTATGAAGGCGACGTCCACGCCGAAGTCGACGACTTTGAGGAAGGCATGAAACTCGCTCAGCAACTCAATAAGCCCGTGTTGCTTGACTTCTCCGGCTATGGTTGCGTCAACTGCCGCAAAATGGAAGCAGCCGTATGGACAGACCCGGATGTAAAATCATCGATCGACAACGACTTCATTCTCGTTACCCTCATGGTCGACGAAAAGAAAGAACTTCCTGAGCCTATCAAGATCACTGAAAAGGATGGCACACAACGTACCCTTCGCACTTACGGCGATAAATGGAGCTATCTGCAACGTTCGAAATTTGGTGCAAATGCCCAGCCTTTCCATGTCATTGTTGATCAGAATGCCAAGCCCCTGGCCCCCTCATTTGCCTACAAGGAGGATATACCCGGCTACAAGGCATTCCTCGAAATGGGTAAGTCTAACTACGAAAAAGGAAATAAGAAGTAATTACCATTTGGTGAATAGGATTTCTATCGGAGAAACACTCTGAGAGAAATCAATACTAAATGCTCAGAAGACTCCGTTATCTAAGATAGCGGAGTCTAATTTTTCTCTCGCCCGATAAAATGATAAATATCCCTAAATTATTGATTCCCGCAGTTATCCTTGCCGCAGTCTTCTATTCAGGCAAAGTAGGCAACGCGCAATCTCAACATATTCCTCAAAATCTTTCTTATGAAGCGCTGATAGACTCCGCCGAGAATCTGACGCATCTCAACCTTTGGTCGGAAGCTTCAGAACTTTATCGTCAGGCCCTTCGCATAAACCCCGCCTCCCCGATCAATTCCAAGATTTTTGCAAACCTGGGTCTTTGTCTGACTCATACAGGCAATTACGATGAAGCTTTGGAGGCCTACGATATAGCTCTGGTAAAAGAACCCAACTCCGCCTCCATTCTTTCCGGGAAAGGTGCCACTCTTTTAATCAAGGGTGATATCACGTCTGCACGCATGATACTTGAAGAAGCTCTTGCTGTCGACTCTTTAGCTCCTACAGCTCTAAGGCTTCACGGGCAAATCATGCTCATGGAAAATAATCATCAGATTGCTGAATCTGATTTCTCGAGATTAACTAAAGCGGACCCCGCTGATGCATGGGGACATGCCGGGATCGCAGAAGTAAAAATGGCCCGGAATCTCTATCAGGAGGCTATCCCTCTATTTGTCAAAGCCCTGCAACTTCAGGAATCTTCTGATTTCCGACTTTCCATGATAGCTGCAATGCTTAAATCCAATCACCTCGCCGATGCGGAAAAGGCTATTAGAGAAGCACTTGCGATCTATCCTCAACAGGGAGAGTTTTATCTTTTGAGAGCGTTGCTCCATAAAACTCTCCACCAGAACCGCGACATGGAATTAGATAAAAAATATGCCGTTGAATATGGCGTTGACCCTCAAATCATTGAACGATATCTGAACTCTTATTAGGAATAAATCACCATCCGACACTTTCATACGTCCGATTTTTTCATTAACTTTGCATCCGCTTTTCGGCTTATTGATTTTGATGGATTCTCCCGATCTCCCTCATATCAGCGGTCTGAATTGCGGATCTATTATTCCGGATCTGTAAGCTAAATTAGAAAAAAGACTTAAGCATTTTGAAATCGCTCGTTCTCCATATCGAATATCTCCTGCATCGACATGATTGCGTCATTCTTCCCGGAATTGGCGCTTTCGTTGCTGAGCATGAGTCGGCTTCGATCGACTATGTCAATGGGCGAATCTTCCCTCCTTCAACGACAGTAAGCTTTAACGACGCAATAATTCATGACGATGGAATGATTGTAAATTCCATAGCCCGCGCCGAGCAGATCAAATATGAAGAAGCAGAGATCATCCTTAATCAATATCTTTCCGAAATTAGTGCGGATTTATTAAGAGACAATGAAGCCCAGTTAGGGAAACTTGGCAGGCTTGTAAAGAATGAAAATGATACCCTTCAATTCATTCCACGCATGTCAGAATCCCAATTGCAAATTACTTCAGGAACTCCGATTCTTGATTGCAAAATACATCAGGATTCTTCCGCCGAGCAGAAATCAGCTTCTGTTCACGTACCAATCCATTCAACATCTGATATTACTCTCTCCGAAAGTGAAACTTTGCCACCGGATTCATATATCAAGGTTCTTTCAAACAAGAATTATTACATTCCGGTCAACAAGATTTTTGCACGCTGCGCAGCGTCTCTGATTGTTATCGCAGCCATCGCATTGTCGTTCATTGTGCCCCAACCTAAAGGGAATATTCATGAAGTCAAGGCGAGCCTTAACCCGGTCGAAACCCTGAGTTCCCGACAATCCGAAGCACGTAGGATCGAAAGCCCGCAGCCGGAATCAATAGTGGATCCTGAACGGGATGATTCAATGGATGATCACGTGAAAGATGAATCCTCCTTCGTAGCCAGCCCCTCCGGATATTATCTGATCGTCGCTACTTTCACCAATCGCCATGATGCCGAACTTTATATGAGTAAGCGCGCAGGTGGAGAATTCCCGCTTCAAGCCATAGAACGCAATGGACTTTACAGAATTTCCGCAGCCCATGGCGACTATCGTACCCTAAGATCGATACTTAATTCTTCCGAATACCGCGCAGCATTCTCTGAAGCATGGATCTGGAATTCAGATAAAAATTGATCCTTGGTAAAAATACAGCAATTCATTATTAAGACCTATAAAATTAAGCCGCTTTCGAGCGGCTTTTTTATGATATTTTAATTTTTGCGTAAAATTTACACAAAAAATTTTGCAACATTCGATTCTTTTGATTAATTTTGTGTAAAATTAACACAAAATACAATCTCAGATTAAAATCATACTGAAATGGGCCTCAATCATGAAGGTTTCTCATATAAATATCCTCGTCCTGCACTGACAGCGGACTGCGTTATTTTTGGATTCGACGGTGAATCGCTTAAGATTCTTCTAATCGAACGAGCACTTTCCCCATTCCTCGGGATGTGGGCATTGCCGGGAGGGTTCATGAGGATGGATGAAAGCATCGAGGAATGTGCACGGCGCGAACTTCTCGAAGAGACTCATATCAAAGATATCTTTTTGGAGCAGTTCCACTGCTTTTCCGGAGTGAACCGCGACCCGCGCGGACGCATCGTCACCGTTGCATTTATAGCCCTGGTGCGCCCCTCAGACCATGAAGTAATGGGAGGTGACGACGCATCCAAGGCAGTATGGTTCAATGCCGACGAGCTTCCTCCATTGGCATTCGATCATAGGGATATTGTTAAGGCGGCAAGAATATACCTCAGGGATCAATTAAATCTCCGCCCTACCGCATTCCTGCTTCTTGATGAGATCTTCACTGTAGATGAGTTGCGCAGGGTTTACGAAGTCATCAACGGGAAGACCTACGACCGGCGTAACTTCCATAAGAAACTCCTCAAATCAGAAATAGTGGAGGAAGTTACATCCTCATATATGATGGAAGATAATGATTACACAAGTATGATAGAAGATAATGGTGACGCAAATTTCATCGATTATCAGCAACCACTCATAAAATCTAATCCGGAAATTATCCGGTCTGACTCAAGAGGCAACTTCTCCCAATCTCGCCCATCTCTTTCAATTTCACGACCTCCCGAGAATCGGATAAAATCAACTAAAGGTCGTCCTCCTAAATTTTTCCGATTAATTTCGCGCCTTTCTAATCCCGGAAAACTCGGTTCCATAGATTCCATCAATCCGGCCTCCGATGAAATACGCAATAATGAGGATGAGTCAATCAAAAATCTCTTTAATTTCTAAATTTGCCCCAATAAATCGTGAATCATCGCGAATCATAAATCACATTGAATCTTACAATAATAAAAAATCCCATGTCAAAAACCTCAAATTTCAATCTCATCATTCTTGATGAATCCGGATCAATGTCTCCATCAAAAGTGTCTACAATATCCGGATGTAACGAAACACTCAGTATGCTTCGCAGCCTTAAAAAGGAGTTTGGAGACCGCAACGAATACTTCGTCAGCATCTACGCGTTTCAGAGCGGATCATCCACACCTTCTCGCTATTTATGTAAAAATTCGAAGATAGAGAAAGTAAATGATATCAATTCTTCGGATTATAATCCTTGCGGAATGACTCCGTTGCTGGACGCCGTAGGGTCTACCCTCGCCGATCTTGAAATGGTAGCCGATACTCATGATGATGCCACAGGTATAGTCACCATCATCACTGACGGCTATGAAAATTCCTCACAGGAATATACCTACGAACACATCAGCAAAATCATAGAGCGCATGAAGGCAAAGGGCTGGACGTTCAACTTTATCGGTGCTAATATAGACGTCGAGATGGTAAGTAGCAAACTTAACATCAATAAATCCAATTGCTATAGTTATGATTCAACTTCTATCGGCACAGCAGCCATGTTCGAGGATCTCAACGGATCCTACCATCAGGCAGCAATGGAGCAGGCTATAGAGGAATCGGCCATGCCTAATATGTCTATCGAGGAGAAAAGGGCAAGTAGATGCAATAGATCCTCGAAATTCTTCAAAAAGTAAGATATAAAGTCATTTCTCTGCAATTCGATATTTTGAGGAATATCGACGACTTAGACCCCGTTTTATAAAACGAGGTCTAAGATTCTAATAATTAAATTAGGATCGAAGGGCTCATCTCCGTTGACCGACCCACATCATCGGAGGCGAGCCTATATTATATAATTAGGGATCTTCCTAACTTTCCAATTATCAACAAATTGATAAAAAAGAGCAAAAAAAGTGTGAAAAAAGTTGCATGAAAATTTGGCAGGGTCAGAAAAAAGTAGTAACTTTGCATCGCAAAAGAGGGAAAGCGAGAGCGCTTTCTGGAAAAATGACAAAAATGCGAAAATAGCTCAGTTGGTAGAGCACAACCTTGCCAAGGTTGGGGTCGCGGGTTCGAGTCCCGTTTTTCGCTCC
>JAIDYR010000014.1:0-1647 GCA_029057985.1 Muribaculaceae bacterium
ACATTAATTCCTTCGGAAAATTTTTTATAATGATATAGATCATAATTCAATATTATTAATTACAGTATCATTAATTAAGGTTCAATGTAATATATACATTGAGAGTTTAAGATATATCATATGTTGTGGTTTAACTTATATTAAAACAAATACATAATTCCGAGTGTTATGATAATAGAAATTTAAGAATAGTAATCGATTCTTAAATCTCAGATTAATCGTCCTACAAATAAATAATTGAGAAAATGCAAGATTTTGCGATAGTTTCGATCTTAAAAAAGTAAAGATGAGCACAGCGTTACTGTTAAAAGATCACAAATGTTCAAAATTTAGGCATTGATCGTTGATTCTCAATCGAATTGATAATTTTTCATTTTGTTGTTTGCGGGTTCTGATAAGCAATTTGTATATTTAAGAATTATTAATAAGATAATATAAAGTATTCATTATGAAAAAAATAGTTTCTGTTTTGGCCATGGCGCTTCTATTGGGAGGCACTGCCTATTCCCAAAATATATCTAAATCTGAGGTCAAAGCCCTGCAATCATTCCTGAATCAACCTGCCGCCAAGGGAGGCAATAATGCTGAGGCTCTTAAAATGATCGGTAGCAATGTAGCTGCTGCCCCGGGAGTCAAGGTTGAAAACGGACATGTCGTAGAGATCGATTGGCAAGGTCATGAGCTTGCCGGCTCACTGAATCTGTCAAACTTTCCCGCTTTAAAGGTCGTGAAACTCAATAATAATAAACTTACGTCACTGACACTTTCCAATAATCCCGAACTTCAGGTCGTAAATGCGGGACGCAACAGACTATCACAGGTAAATATTCAAAAATGTCCATCGCTCCAGGAATTGAGACTTAACCGCAATGCTCTCTCTTCCATTGAGATGGGTGCCTCTCCCCTGCTCCGGGTTCTGAATCTGTCATCCAATATGTTTGCAGATCTGAATGTTTCAGATCTGGTAAATCTTCAGAGCCTGAATGTCATCAATAATCGTCTGGAGAATCTTGACGTGTCAATGTGTCAGAATCTTAAAAATCTCTATGCAGGCTTCAATGAACTCTCAACAATAACTCTCGACGGGCTTGCCGGACTTGAGAATCTGAACCTTCAGAATAACAAACTTTCCAAGATGTATCTGCAGAATCTGCCAAAACTGCAGACAATCTTTGTAAGTGATAATCATATGGTAGAGTTCGCAGTCAACAACTGCAATGCCCTTCTCGATATCTATGCTCCATATAACGATCTGACTACTTTCAGCGTACAAAACTGTCAGAACATCGCATTTGTAAATCTCGCCTGGAATGATCTTACTTACTTGAGCCTTACAAATCAGAATTTTCTGCAGCGTCTGAATGTATCCAACAATCAACTCATCACGCTTGATGTAACGTTTGATCCGATGCTTGCATATGTAAATATAGCCGGCAACAATACATTGACGGACTTCCGCACCGAAGGTGATATAGCTCTCCGGCAGGTGGTCGGCCAATGGGAAACTATGGAATAACAGTATTTTATCTTACATTAGTATTACCGGTCTTATAGAGACTCAATTTATTATGCGTCCTAAATAAGCTTTTTTCTGTAAAGCTTATTTAGGACGCATAATCTTTGCATATCTCGCGAATTTTTATTAAA
>JAIDYR010000014.1:1747-18430 GCA_029057985.1 Muribaculaceae bacterium
TTTGCGGTAGGTCAAAGTGCCTTCGGCACCGCGAACCGGCCTAAGGCCGACATTCGCTCTTTGCCAACTCGCGAATTATATTAAATTTGCGGTAGGTCAAAGTGCCTTCGGCACCGCGAACCGGCCTAAGGCCGACATTCGCTCTTTGCCAACTCGCGAATTTTTATTAAATTTGTAAGTTATTAGAAGATTAATATAATTCAGATGAAGAAGATGTTGATTGCCGATGCCGGCTCAACCAAAGTAGAATGGGTCATTGTCAATGTCGACGGGTCAGTTGAGGCTCGAGTGACTACTCATGGCCTTAACGCGCTTATGGCCGCTCCGGAAGAGGTCACGCAGCTCTTTGCCAAGGCTAAAACCTTACTTAATAATCAGAGAGTTGATAAAATCTTTTATTATGGAGCCGGTTGTGCTACTCCGGCAATCTGCCGCAAGATTAAGGACGCATTGATCTCAACATGGATGTCGAATGAAGATTCTTCCTCTGATCCTGATGCTGAAGCAAGAGTAGAGGTTGAATCCGATTTGCTGGGGGCGGCCCGAGCCCTGTTGGGATGTTCGCCTGGGATAGCTTGTATTTTAGGCACAGGCTCAAATTCCTGTCTCTATGACGGGCAAAAGATTGTCTCCAATGTCCCCTCCTTAGGTTTTATTCTTGGTGATGAGGGGAGCGGAGCCGCTTTAGGAAAGCGACTCGTAGCGGATGCATTTAAGGGGCAGTTGCCTGAATTGGTAAGAGATAATTTCCTGAATCTTTATGAACTCACGTTAGAGGAAATTCTGGATTATACCTACAGGCGTCCGGCCGCCAACAGATTCTTAGCTTCGCTCGTGCCATTCCTGAAAGATCATCTTTGGAATCCCTATGTGTATTCTCTCGTAAGAGAAGAGTTTAAGGCTTTTCTGAAGCGCAATGTCACCCTGTATCCCGGTAGTCATTCTCTTAGTCTTTCGTTTACGGGATCAATAGCATTTCATTTTGCCGATATTCTGCGCGAGGCTGCGGAGATTCAAGGCCTGAAAGTTGGAAAGATTGAAAAGAATCCAATGAATGGTCTGATTGCGTTTCACACCAATGCCACTTCCTGATGACTGATATTAATCTTCTGAAATCATAATGTAAAATGGCTCTCTCAACTATCACAATATTTTCATCCATCAAATTATTCAGCGATCCGCTTCATTGCATTGTCAGGAATATCGCTGTCGCCGCTGGTCTTTCGATGTTGGTCGGAGGTCTAAGTTTTCAGGTGCATGCTCAGGATGCATATTGGCATCAAAGAGTCAGCCTGTTTGACAGACTTCCGGTCGGAAATGACGATATAGTTTTTTTGGGAAACTCTATTACCGACGGAGGAGAATTTCAGGAATTGTTTGAAATGGACAATGTCCTCAATCGGGGTATCCGTTCGGATCGGATCAATGGAGTGCGGAAGCGACTGGACCAGGTGACTTCAGGCCATCCGAAGAAGATATTTCTTTTGATAGGAATCAATGATGTGGCCGACTCACGTCAAACCCCATCATCTCTTGCCGATATGTATGAGCAATTGGTAAGAGATATCCGGGAGAAATCGCCTGAGACTACGCTTTATATTCAAAGCGTAATGCCGATCAATAATGATTTCAAACGATATAAGAGTCTATATGGAAGAGAAGAAATCATTCCGGCATTGAATGAGAAGCTTAAGGACATAGCCGATCGCAATGGAGCAGTCTATATTGATCTGTGGCCGGCGCTTGCAGATCCGTCTTCCGGCAAGATGAAGAAGCAGTTCACGAGCGATGGCCTGCATCTTACCGGGGCCGGCTACAGGGCATGGACCGACGCCGTAAAAGAATATCTGTTGGAAGATGCCGCCCCGGCTCAGACTGAAGAAGCGAAGCCTGAAGACGTCCAACCGGTAGACTCGAAGTCTGAACAAAAACACACTATATCAATAGTAAAAGGTAAAGGATAGACGGGAGTGTAAAGTAAGTCAGATTTAAATCTTTTTCATTTTTGCAACCTACTTGGAACGTGCTTATAGGTTAAGGACTAATTCTAAAATAATGGAATTCACTTTAAAAAATATTATCCGAATCGGATCCCCTTATATAATCGCATTGGCAGGACTATCTTTCTTCCCCGGCACTGCGTCAGGTCAGGATAAAGAGGAAATAGGAGTCGAGGACTCAAGACTGGTAATCACTCCCCTATTTGAATATCCTGTCGCACCTGAAGAAATGACAGATTTGCAGGCTAAGACAGGTTGGCTGATGGATCATTTCTGGGATTCTATGGATTTTTCAACTAAGCAAAGTGTCGATCAGAATGCTCTGAATGATGCTTTTCAAGTGTATGGCGCCGCTGCAATCCACGCTCCTAAATCAAAAGTACTTAAATCGGTCAATTCATTGGTGAAATCCATCAAGGGGAATCCGGTATTGTTGCTTCAATTTGCCAAGGGAGCGGAAGAAGCTTTCTACGGCCCGAGAGCCGTAGGATGGAGCGATGAAATCTATATGCCTTTTGTAGAAGCTGTCGTTGCGGATAAGTCTATATCCGACAGCAGAAAGATTCGTTACAAGGCTATTCTGGATAACATGAAAAGAAATGCCATAGGAGTTAAATTTCCCAAACTCCGACTGACCTTGCGCAATGGACGTCACCAGGACTTTACACCGGAAAATGAATATACTCTTATCGAAGTTGGCAATCCGGATTGCGATGACTGTAAGTTTGCAAAAATGAAACTTGATATGGCAAGCGATATCCGGGAGATGATAGCCGATAAAAAAATAGGAATGGTCTTTCTTGTAGCGGATGCCGTGCCTGAAGAGGAAGCGGAGATACTCAGTCATTTTCAGTCTTATCCTCAGGATTGGCTGACAGGTATTTCCTATGGAGCCGACGATCTCCTGGATCTGAGAGCGACCCCTTCTTTCTACGTGCTTGGAAAGAAAGGTGAAATTCTGGCCAAAAACCTTGATGTTGATGCCGCTGTCGAAACAATACGCTCATTGGTGAAGTTATGAAGATTACAGAGATAATAAAGACGATATATATCCGCATGACCGGGTATAGTTATACTAATCTTGGACGCCTGTTTCTGCGCCTGTTTATTGGCATCATGATGATCCAGTTCGGAGTTCGCCAGATAGCGAATTTTGATTCCCTTGGAGGAGGTTTCCCTTCAGTGATGGGGATGTCTTCGGAATGGTCACTCGGCGTGTTCATAGGAATCGAGATGGTCTGCTCGATATTCATCATGTTCGGGTTCCTTACACGCCTCATGACCCTGCCTCCTTTCATTGCAATGGTAATAGCGGAGTTTTATCTGCTTCACTGCGCTCTCAATGAAGCTTCTTATCTACTCACCTGGCAGTCACAGGGCTTCTTGCCGGTTATGTTTCTGGGTATTTACTTTTTTATCCTTCTCGTCGGTCCGGGCAAAATATCGGTCGACTATTTTCTGTCGCTTCACCTGATCCATTCAGCAGATAAGAGTGAGGATGAGGAATTGGAAGAAGTATGATTTATAGATTGAAGTAGAAGTTAATCACAATGGCAAGAATTGCTGTTTTAATATCCGGAGGCGTGGATTCCGCCGTAGTCGTTGACAAACTATATAAGGAAGGTCATGACCTGCATCTGTTTTACATTCGCATAGGGATGGATAACGGTGAGGGAGACTGTAGTGCGGAGGAGGATATAGAGATGTGTAGTGTTATCGCCAACCGTTATGGGTTGCCTCTGGAGATTGTGCCTCTTCATGATGAATATTGGGAGCATGTCATGGACTATACTCTGAAGACTGTAGAGAAAGGTCTGACGCCGCATCCCGACATGATGTGTAATAAAATGATTAAGTTCGGATTCTTTGAGCAGCGGCGAGGACATGAATATGACGCAGTCGCCACCGGGCACTATGCTTCGATAAAAGAAATCAACGGACTTAAGTTTCTGGCTACGGCCGCAGATCCGGTCAAGGATCAGACGGATTTCCTTGCTCAGATAAGTTATGCCCAACTCAGCCATCTGATGTTTCCCTTGGGAGAATTACCCAAAAAGGAGGTCAGAGTCTTAGCACAGGAGGCGAAACTTCCCAACGCCAATAGAAAGGATTCTCAAGGAATATGCTTTCTTGGAAAGATTAACTATGCGGATTTTATCGAACGCAAACTCGGCACAAAGGAAGGACCTGTAGTGGAAATAGAGACCGGAAAAAAGATCGGCACTCACAAAGGTTATTGGTTTTATACCATTGGGCAGCGTAAAGGTCTCGGCCTGAGCGGAGGCCCATGGTATGTAGTCAAGAAAAATATACGGGATAATGTCGTCTATGTCTCAAATGGATATGATACAACCATGCAGTATGGGCGCAAGATCAATGTCGAAGAAATGAACTGGATCACCTTGAATCCTTTTGAAGACTGCAAGATTCCGGAGTTATTTCAAGTAAATGATTCGCGTCTTAAGATAGCATTCAAGACGCGTCATTCTCCGGATTTTCTGCGTGGGGAGATGGTAGCTCTCCCGGCTGGAGGATATAGGGTTGAATCAGAGACTGACGTGCAGGGAATAGCTCCCGGACAATTTGTGACAGTCTATACGCCTGACTGCGAATTATGCCTTGGATCGGGGATGATCTCTCTGCCCGAAAAGTCGCGACGCCACAGAAAAAATCCCGGCCATTCACCTAAAGGCAAGTAACCTACATACTTTCATTTAATCAATATGAAGAAACGTCATCGCCTGAAACTTATAGGCATCACATATAATCAGATTGAATCCGGAGTTTATGCCGTGATTCTGGAAGAGGTCAATGGCGACCGCCGCATTCCTATCGTCATAGGATATGCGGAGGCTCAGGCCATAGAATGTAAACTTCAGGAAGTGAAGACGCCGCGTCCTCTTACACATGATCTGATGAAGTCAATATTGGATAACTTCAATCTGCGCCTTTCAGCTGTAGAAATCTATAAGATGCCGAATGGAGTTTTTGCAGCCAACCTGATAATTGAAGATTCGGAGGGAGATTTGCGCATGATAGATTCCCGCTCTTCAGATGCTTTGGCATTGGCGATTCGGGCCGGCGCGCCTATCTATACTTCTTCAGAAGTGCTTGAAGAGGCCGGATTCCGCCCGAAGTCCAACAAGGCTATCAAAGAAAATGAGGAAAAGTCGCGTGAAGAGATATTACTGTCAGGCATAGACTCTCTTGCGGTTGCGCCGACAATTGAATCTTTTGATAATCTGGAAGAGATCATCACCAATGATAATCTAAACCCTGACTCCGCCGATGCGGAAATCCTGGAGTTTCTTGCCAATTTTTCCGATGTCGAGATAGAGCGCCAGATAGCGGATTTCGCTGCCGCTGAGAAATATGAGGTAGCAGCCAGACTAAAAGCTCTTCTTAAAAAACGACGTGAGCAATAACCCTAAAAATCCCCCTCATAATCTCATAATCCCAAACCCTTAAGTTTCGCTTCCGAAACTTAAATTTCCTATATTATTCCCTATGAAAAATAGACGTAAACGAGTAGAGGTAATCGTCGAATTGATAAAGACCCAATGCATATCTTCTCAGGAGGAACTTTCAAGAATGTTGGTCGAAAGAGGGTATCGTGTGACCCAGGCGACTCTGTCGCGGGATCTTAAGATGCTTCATACTACCAAGGTCCCGACCGATCGAGGCACATACGTCTACGTTCTTCCGGATTCAAACTCTCTCAAGGACCAGCTTCTCGCCTCCGGTCAGCTCGAGATGAATGCCAATTATCAGAGTGGCTTCATATCGCTTGCTATTTCAGGAAATATGGCTGTGATCAAGACCCGCAACGGTTATGCTCCGGGTCTGGCCTACGATATCGACATATCCAACAGCAACGATATCCTCGGCACTATCCCCGGATCCAATACTATCTTTGCAGTCATGCGCGAAGGCATGACACATGAAGAAATCCGGGAGGCCCTATCGCGGTTTCTTCCTCTTGACTCTTATATTCCTCCCGTTCCGCCCTATGGCGGCAGATAAGTAAGTGAGAAAAATTATTGTTCAAGAATTTTAATCACAAATATCGTTTAATTTTTGGAACTTACTTAATAATTTGAAGGATCATGATTAAAGTCGGAATAGCAGGTGCAGATAATGCCGTAGCCGGAGAATTGATGAGATTGTGTCTCAGGCATCCGGACGTAGATATAGTATCCGCTTATGCACCGAAATTGGCCGGACACAGTGTAGATACTCAGCACCACGGATTTATCGGAGAAGAGAAAATTCTCTTTTCCTCCAATTTCGATGCGACTTCGCTCGATGTGGCCTTTATCTTCACTCCGCTCTATACGGATGCTGACTGGGCTAAATTGATGTCGGATCGCGATAGTCTGCGACTTATCATATTCCCCGGCTCGGAAGAAATAGCGCGGGCGCTTCCCCGGACTCCTGTCTACGGACTGCCGGAAATGAACCGCAAGCCTCTGGTGCGTGGAGCAAGAGAGGCCGTTGTGCCCGATTCGTTGGCTTCGCCGGCATTAGTGGCTCTTTATCCTCTTGCTTCTCATCTGATGCTCGGGGGCCATCTGACTATAAAGGTCAAGGCCCCGAAAGATCTGATAACTCCCTTCAGAATCCGACATTCAGAGGCAGAGATAGCTGAGCAATTGGCGGGAGTTCAGGCAAGTTTCCTTGGAAAAATCAATATAGAAGCAGAAGATTCCGGATCGCACCGGTCGATGGCTTTGACCATGAGGATTCCCTCGAACGTTTCGCTTGAAGAATTACTGAAAATATATGATTCGGTCTATGATGATCATAATTTCACATATGTTGTGACCCATCCCGTAGGGCCGGAAGAAGTGGAATCGACCGATAAAGTAATTATTTCAATATCTAAACCGACTCCACAGGAAATTGAACTCAAGGTAGTAGCTGATCCGCGCATGAGAGGCGGAGCAGGCGAAGCCATTCATATTATGAATCTCCTGCTTGGATTGCATGAGAAGACAGGTCTTGATCTGAAGACTTCGTCATGGACAAAAGGTTAAATCAGATCTTATTGAAATTTACTTATGTCGGTTAATAAGATTATTTTGATAGGTTTTGTGGGGAAAGATCCCGAGATGCGATATCCCGAGAAGGATTTCGCAGTCGCGCGTCTTTCATTGGCCACTTCTGAGCCGCGCGGTCCCAATGGTGTAGAAGTGACTGACTGGCACACGTGTATTTTTACCGGAAAGCAGGCAGCTGTCGTAGAGCGATACGTAAAGAAAGGATCGCATCTCTATATAGAAGGAAAAATGCGTTATCGTGATTATGAAGACCGCTTTAAAATCAAGCGGAGAGCTGCAGAAGTTGAGGTGAATAACTTTGAAATTCTGGGCAGAGCCAGTCAATAACTTTTAGAGCCGGTTTACTAAAGAATGTTAACGAGAAAATGCACAGATTTTGAGGCAGTTTCGATTTTTGAAGAAGGAGCGATGCGGGCATCGCGACTGATGAAAAGAGTGAAAATGGCTAAAATATGGGCGTTTTATCGTTGATATTCGATCAAAATGATATTTTAACAATTCTTAGTAAAAAGGCTCTTAACCCGCAATTATCTTTTATTAATCAGGATTACCTAATAACCACGAAGTTAAATAACCGAATAACCATTTATGTTTATCAAGCGAAACATAAATATAAGAAATAAATAATGAGAAAGTGGAGAATTGAGGACTCAGCCGAATTGTATAACATCGGAGGATGGGGTCTTAAATATTTTTCTATCAATAATAAAGGCCACGTGCAATGCGTGCCTCGTCAGGATTTTGCACCCATCGATCTTCAGGAGGTGATGGAAGAGCTTCAGATGCGTGATGTCTCCGCGCCGCTCCTTCTGCGTTTCCCCGATATTCTTGACGATAGGATTCAGAAAATCACAAACTGCTTTAAGAAAGCTGCCAAGGAATATAACTATCAGGGTCAGAACTTCGTCGTCTACCCTATCAAGGTCAACCAGATGAGTCAGGTCGTGGAGGAGATCGTCAGCCATGGCAATAAATATAATATCGGTCTTGAAGCAGGTTCGAAGCCCGAACTCCATGCAGTGCTGGGAGTGACTACGGAAAATAATTCCGTGATTATCTGCAACGGCTATAAAGATGAAGATTACGTCGAGCTCGCCCTGCTTGCTCAGAAAATGGGGCGCAAGATTTATCTTGTAGTTGAAAAATTCAATGAATTGGTTCTCATTACCGAACTTGCCAAAAGGATTGGCGTCAGGCCAAATATCGGCATTCGAATAAAGATTACCTCTTCCGGCTCCGGTAAATGGGAAGAATCCGGAGGAGATGTAAGCAAATTTGGTCTTAATTCCAGTGAACTACTTGATGCTCTGCAATATCTTGAAGAGCACGATATGAAAGACTGCTTGAAACTAATCCATTTCCATATCGGCAGTCAGATCACGAAAATTCGCCGGATTAAGAATGCTCTTCGCGAGGCGATGCAATTCTATGTGCAGCTTTCCAAACTTGGATTCTCTGTGGAATTCGTGGATATCGGCGGCGGACTCGGCGTTGATTATGACGGCACCCGCTCCGCTTCCGGGGAAAATTCAATGAATTATTCAATTCAGGAATATGTCAATGACTCTGTTGCAGCCCTCGTGGACGTTTGCGTGAAAAATAATCTCCCCCATCCGAATATTATCACAGAGAGCGGACGTTCGGTCACGGCCCATCATTCCGTGCTGATAATAGAAGTGCTTGAGACCACTCATCTTCCCCAATGGAACGAGGAGACCGATCTTATCGGAGAAGACGCCCATGAGCTTACCGTAGAACTCTATAATATTTGGGATAAGATAAATCCCGCCCGAGTTTATGAGGATTGGCACGATGCCCTTCAGATTCGAGAGGAAGCTCTGGAACTCTTCAGTCTCGGCCTGCTTGATCTGCGTACCCGGGCTCAGATTGAGAAACTCTTCTGGAGCGTGGCGCGCGATGTCAATGACATAGCCAGATCGATGAAGCATCCTCCCGAGGAACTTAAGAAAGTTGCAAGAATGCTTCCTGAAAAATACTTCTGCAACTTCTCGCTTTTTCAGTCTCTCCCCGACTCCTGGGCGATCGATCAGCTTTTCCCGGTGATGCCGATTTCTCAACTGGATCAGAAACCTACTCAGGAATGTACGATTCAGGATATAACCTGCGATTCGGACGGAAAGATAAATCGGTTTGTATCTCCGCAAGGAGTCTCCTACTCACTGCCTATTCATAAGTTTAAACATGGAGGCCACTATTACATTGGAGTCTTCCTTGTCGGGGCTTATCAGGAGATTCTTGGAGATCTGCATAATCTGTTTGGTGACACGGCGGCTGTGCATATAGTAGGTTCTCCGGAAGGCTACCAGATTGAGCAGATCATTGATGGAGAACCCGTGGCTGACGTGCTCGATTATGTGGAATATGATACTAAGAAACTCGTGCGTAATCTCGAGACATGGGTATCGCGTTCTGTAAAGCAAGGCAAGATATCCTACGACGAAGGTCGCCAATTCCTCAATATTTATCGATCCGGTCTATACGGTATCACTTATCTCGAAGAAAGCGAATAAGCAAAGCATCATAATCATGAGATATTTCCTTGAGTTGGCTTACGACGGAAGCTCTTTCCACGGCTGGCAACGTCAGCCAAATGCCGATTCCGTCCAGCAGAGAATCGAAGGGGCATTGGCAAAGGTGTTTCAGTGTGAGGTGCCGATTGTAGGAGCCGGACGTACGGATACCGGAGTGCATGCACGTCAGATGTATGCACACTTTGACTCGCCGCGTATAATAGAGAAGCCTAAGTCGCTTCTCAAGGGACTTAATCTCATGGTAGGCCCTGCAATTGCTCTTCGACGGCTGCTCCCCGTGGACCGGGAGGCCCATGCTCGATTTGATGCTACGGAACGATCCTACAAATACTTCGTGATTTTTGAAAAATCACCCTTCCTCGCTGCTTCTTCCTGGTATTCCCCTACCGATCTTGATCGCGAAAGAATGAATGAAGCAGCCTCTTTGCTGACTGAAGTCGAAGACTTCACATCATTTGCCAAACTTCACACAGACGTGAAGACCAACATCTGCGACGTGCGCAATGCGGAATGGGAAGAATACGATAATCCTTTCGGCGTGCCGGGTATAGTATTTACTGTTACAGCCGATCGATTTCTTCGCAATATGGTCCGCGCTGTGGTCGGCACACTTGTAGACGTAGGACGTAGAAAACTAACTGTCCGGGACTTCAAAGATATAATCGAGGCCAGGGATCGATGTTCGGCAGGCACTTCCATGCCTCCCCAGGGACTATTTCTCTGGGACGTAAAATATCCATCTAATATCTTCTTACGCCATGACTCCTAACGAAGCAAAAGAGCGGATTGATTATCTGCGTCAGGAACTCAACCGCCATAATCATAACTATTATGTGCTAAATGCTCCCGAGATATCTGACTTTGAGTTCGATCATCTGATGAAAGAACTTGAAGCGTTGGAAAAGGAATTCCCTGATTATGCGGATTCCCTTTCTCCGACTCAGCGCGTAGGGAGCGACCTCACTAAAGGATTTGAGCATATAGTCCATGCGCGTCCTATGATGTCGCTCTCCAATTCATACTCAATTGAGGAGGTCGACGAATGGTTTGTGCGTATCAGGAAGGCACTTGAAGGAGAAAGTTTCGATGTAGTTGGAGAACTGAAGTTTGACGGCACGTCAATATCCATCACTTACGTTAATGGCCGAATGGTCCGCGCTGTCACACGCGGCGACGGCACTCAGGGTGATGACGTGACGGCCAATGTGAAGACTATCCGTTCGATTCCTCTTCAGTTGCTGCCGGGAGATTGGCCGGAAGAATTTGAAATCAGGGGTGAGATTCTAATGCCTTGGGAAGTATTTGAAAAGCTCAATGCCGAAAGGGCCTATAATGAAGAGCCACTCTTCGCAAATCCCCGCAATGCAGCATCCGGCACTCTTAAGATGCAGGATCCCAGGATAGTAGCTTCGCGCCATCTCGATGCGCGCTTTTACTATCTACTTTCCGACAATCTTCCTTTCGATAATCATTTCGACAATATGGAGGCTGCAAGAAAGTGGGGTTTCAAAGTCTCGAAACACATGCAGCTACTTCATTCACTTGAAGAAGTGGATGAATATATCGGGCATTGGGATGAAGAGCGCCGCAAGTTGCCGGTAGCTACCGACGGCCTGGTATTTAAAGTCAACTCATTACGGCAGCAACTTAACCTCGGATATACGGCCAAATCACCCCGCTGGGCAATCTCTTACAAATTCAATCCCGAAAGGGCTTGTACGCGTCTTAAATTCGTAAGTTTCGAGACAGGGCGCATGGGAATAGTCACTCCCGTAGCCAATCTGGAGCCTGTGCTGCTTTCCGGCACGATAGTCAAGCGAGCCTCGCTTCATAATGACGATATCATTCAGGAACTCGACATTCATCAGGGCGACTGGCTCTACGTCGAAAAAGGCGGCGAGATCATTCCCAAGATTACCGGAGTGGATAAAGACCGCAGAGAGCCTGACGCTGCCAAAATAGTATTTGTCAAGGATTGTCCGGAATGTGGCACTCCCCTCGTCCGTATCTATGGAGAAGCCGCGTGGTGCTGTCCGAATCATTACGGCTGCCGTCCGCAGCTGACAGGTAAAATAGAGCATTTCTGCGGTCGCCGGATGATGGATATTGACGGGATCGGGGAAGAGACTGCTGAATTGCTTTTTGATGCAGGAATGGTAGAGCGTATAGCCGATATCTATGACCTTACTCCCGAGCGTCTGTCGACTCTGGATCGTATAGGTCAGAAGAGCGCGGAGAGAATCATGGCAGGTATCGAGGCCTCGAAAACAGTCCCGTTCGAAAGAGTAATCTATGCCCTGTCAATCCCGAATGTCGGAGAGACCACTGCCAAGCGCCTTGCCAAGGCCGTCAAGACCATGGAGGCGATGCAGGCTATGAGTGTTGAGCAACTTCAGTCGATTCAGGATATAGGCCCGGTGATCGGGCAATGCATCTACGACTTCCTTCGCGACCCCATTAACATCGACAATATCACCCGACTTTCAAAGGCCGGAGTGCAGATGTCGCTTTCCGAAGATAAGCTTACTCCTGCCGGAGATTCCCTTACCGGCAAGACGATAGTCATCTCCGGCACATTTGCCCGACATTCACGCGATGAATACAAGAATCTCATCGAAGCTCACGGCGGCAAGAACTCCGGAAGTATCTCTAAAAAGACCTCTTTCGTCCTTGCCGGTGAAAACATGGGTCCTGCCAAATACGAAAAATGCCAATCCCTCGGCATCCCCCTCATCGACGAAGACACCTTCCTCCGGATGATCGGCGAATGAAGCTTCGTAGATAAAACATAGTAAAAGACTCCCGCTTTTGCAGGAGTCTTTTATATTAGATGATTGACATTGATTTTTTTGTATTTTCTTCCCATGCCGAGGGCAAAAGCCATTTGATCTTTGATGATAAGCTCGCCCTTTTGCAGTCCGGCAATGGCGGTGCGGATCTCATGGAGTTCCGTGCCACTTACACCGAACAGGTCTTTGATAACCTTGTCGTCGATTGTCTGCTGCTTCATAATTAAAGGGTACTGCGCGTTGGCGTAGAAGTCGAAGCCCTTGTTTTTGAAGTCAGCCATATTCTGCGTAGCGAGAATAATTGACAATCCCTTATTGCGACCTACCGCAATAAGGTTGCGCAGCGGGCGGTTATCAAAACTCAACATATAGTGAGCCTCGTCGATTATTGAGAAGTGGCGTATCTGAACAACATCGTCATTGACGGCTTGCTTGTCGAGTTGTTCATAGATGTTGTTGAGTTTCGACATCAGGAAGTACACGATTGCTTTTGCAATCGGGCCGTCCTTAGGGTAGCCGTCCATTTTAACGATGAAGCTGTCGCCGACAAGGTCTGCCTTATCTTCAATATCAAAAATATTGGCACGGTCGAGTTGCTTAAGAATTGACGAGATAGAATCGTCCTTGTCCGGGTCTTTCATTCTTGACTGATATTCTTTGAGCATATCCGTGAATGTGATAGGCGCACCATTAGTCCGCTTATAACATTCCACTATTGCCTCGCTCAATCGGTTGCTCATATTAGAACTTGGAGAAAGGCGGTCAAGCGAAGCGAGAGCCGAAGCCATTTCAGTCGAGTAAAGATTTATCTCGTTGATTGGGCGACCGGTAAAATCCTTAAACGGAGTGAACGGCAGCGGTCGCTCTATCGGGTCAAGTATGCAAGAGCGGTCAACGTCAAAGTTTGAAAGCCAGTGATTATTCTGAATATCGCTGAACTCACCTTTGTAGTCAAACAATAGGAAGTTGACCGGGTAACTGCTTTCGGAAGAAAGAGCGCGAATCTGCTGCATCAGCACGGCAAGGAGATTGGTCTTGCCGGAGCCTGTGGCACCTGCAATTATGATTTGTGCGTTGGTAATAGCACGGCTATTGATGTCGAGCGTGGCTTCCATCTCTGCATCACCATAGTTGCCGATAAGCAGATTGAGAGCTGGTATATCTTTGGCAAGAGCAGCCCTGCCTCCTTGCGAGAAAAGATAATTTTCGAGATTGTTGTCAGATAGTAATGTGTCGCGTCCGCGATACATTTCGGCACCGATTATTCGGGATAGGACACGATTGTTCGACAGGTCGAGAGAAGAATCGTGATAGCGTAATTTTATCAGAGCCGAGTATAACGGCGACAATTCCTGATGCGTAAAAAAGCTCGGCACAAAACGGTTGCCCGTTTGCAGCTTCATTGTTTCAACAATGTCTTCATCGCGTTTGCCGGGTGTCGAAAGACCCACGAGCAAACAAATACGCATCAGCTTATTGTTGGGAATAGCATAGCGACGCTCATTGCCGGCAGAGCGCGAAAGGTTGATAAGCGATTCAATCTTATCTTTGAGTGGTGCAAACTCCGTATTGAAGTTTTCAGGGACGTAAATATCTCCAAATTGTAGTGGCATGGCCCGATAAATTACAAATATTGATTTAATTCTATACCAAAATAGCCGTCGCAGACGGTTGTTTTCTGTTCTTCCACCTCTCTATTAAGCGTATAGGTTTTAGAGATAAAGGCTTCGAGTTTCTTGTAATCACTATCGGGTTGAACCTCAGAAGTTGTGCATAACAGGATTGTCTGCTCAGCAAGATTGGGGAAGTATTCCTCAAAGAGCATTTCGCGGCTCTCGTTGTCGAGTACGCCCATCACGGTATCAATCATCACAGGCGGATTATAGTCTCCGAGATTGCGAAGTACTTTCAGAAGAACCTGAATGAAAATCTGCTTAGAAGCAGCGTTAAGCTGATTGAGCGAGATTTGGTTTCCTTTGGTATGGAAGATTTTGATATTGAAATTTTCCATACTGTCGCTCAATTCAACGCGCCCGATGTGCCCTTTATAGGACACGAGCAAGCGATTGAGTTGCTGTTGCATCTCGCTTTCAATCTGCGCTTTCTTCTTTTTCAAAAGGCTGTCAGCAACTTTCTCGAAGAATGGTTTGAGTTTTACGAGGGTGTCGTATTTCAAATCCGGCTCTTGCTGAATCTGAACATCGTAACGGTGTATGCGGTTATCGAGTTTTTGAATCTCCTGTTTAAGTTGCCCCTCGGCAATCTTGGCTTTATCAAGCTTACGCTGACTTTCTTCGTAGTTAGAGATGATAAACTCGTTGCCTCCGGCACGTGTCTGTTCGAGATTATTCTTTTCAGTACGCAGTTCCTCGATAGTGGCGAGAAGCACTTCGAGGTCCTGACGCTGACGATAGAGGGCTATAAACTGGTTATTGGCACCACGATTGACAAGCGATTTCAGGGCGGCTATCTCTGCATTGTCGAGATAGTCGAATGGGTCTTGTCGATTAGTGGTGTTCTGCATAGCAACAATATGTTTTACCACATTTTCCTCGTCAACCTCCGGCGAGCAAAGCGACAGTTCTTTAAGATAGTCGATAATCTTTGCCGTAACATCACGAAGCGTTTCCAAAGGATAAGCGCCGGTGGTGGAGTTGGCGAGTTCATCTTTAATGCGGAGTATATTGTTAATCTCAACTGAGAGATTAGCTGCCATTTTCGGTAAGAAAACATTGATTTCGATGTTTTCCATAAATCCTTTGATGTCCTCAGCGTAAGAAGCTGCACGGCGTACAATATCATCGACTTTTGCCGTTATATCAGCAATGCGTTTATTAAGTGCGGCACTTTGCTGCGCCCCCTCTTTTGCTTTCTGATATTCGGTTTCCATCGAGGTCAGATACTTGTAGAGAGTATCTTGTTCAGCGATGCAAGCGTTAAGGTCGGCTGTCAGTTTCTCTTTTTGGCTGACGAGTTCGTTATACTCGGCGGCTTCCTGTTCGGCTTGAAGTCGAAGTTGCGCCCACTCTTGCTGTAATTTCTCAGCTGCACGGCGGAGTTGCAGGTATTTCTTGAAGCCGAGCACATTCTCGAAGTTGTCGCGGATAGTCTGGGCGAATACATTCTTTTTGAGAAGTTCGCTCGACTGCATGGCGTCAAATAAGAAATACTGGCTTAACTCCTGCGGAAGATTAGCCTTGATAATCTTGTTGACCTCCTGCTCGTTCTTGATGCGCTCTTTGGGTGCGGTCATAGTGCCGTACACAAACATATTGCCGTTCATATTCAGACTGACGCTTTCAAGCGGCCTGCCGGCAGGGTTAAGAACATACGTGCGTTTGAGGATATATTTCTGTTCCTGACCGAGAACCTTGCCACTGAAAGTGATCTGCAACGATATTTCAGGCTTGACCTGCCCGACGGCACCTTGATTGACAAGTTCCATAAAGTGGTCGCGGTTCTCTATTTTGAGACCGTAGAGCGCACCGCTAATAGCCTCAAACAGTGTGGTTTTACCACCACCGTTTGAGCCACCTATAAGAATAATGGGGCGTTCCTCGTCAACTGTCAAATCGAGGTCGAGGTCAAGATAAGTCTTGTAATTGCTGATTTTGATTCTTTGAATAAGCATGGCCCGGACTCGCTTTGCGAGTATAATGTTTAGGATTTATTGTTTAATTTTCTGAATGGCCGCCCGGATAATATCTTCCGTTGTCGCATCATCAATCTCTATCACATCAACTTTTTTGGCGTGGTAGGCTTTCAGTATTTCCTCACTCAGCCAGTCGAAGTCTATACCCTCAGCGGCGCAGATAGCCTCAATCATAGAGAGGTCATCGCGGCGTATGCCGTAGTGAACGAATTTTTGATCTATGCCTTTGTTACTCATATCTTACGCCTGTTGCGGATAGAAGCTATCCCAGTTTAACGTATCAGTGGTGTTCTCGATAGGGAGCGGAGAGTAAAGCCAGTTTGAACCCTTCTGCAAAATCACACCACCCAAAAGAGGCTGCTCTGCAGTGGAGTTGATTTTGATGTATTCAAGGAGGGCATTATGTTTGTCGGCTGCAAACATATCGCTTCCGGCACTCTTGGTATCGAAAAGATAGATGTGCCCGTTCTTCATGCGGATAACGAAGTCAACATAAAAAAGTGCCTTTTCGCCTCCTTCCCCCTTGTGGTATTCAATGGCGTAGTTGGCTTTGCCACTATCTCCGTTCTTATACCACCAGTCAATATATTGTGAATTGGCTTCAAGGAATTTGACAAATTCCTTTTCAGG
>JAIDYR010000015.1 GCA_029057985.1 Muribaculaceae bacterium
CTTGTGATCCGCCTGGGGCTCGAACCCAGGACCCCAACATTAAAAGTGTTGTGCTCTACCAGCTGAGCTAGCGAATCTACACTGCTTCTGCATCCCTTTTATGACTATAGGCGAGGTAAACCTCTAAAACCCACAATGCCATCCCCGCTTTCGTCGCAGGATACATGAAGACTTCGCGCTTCAGGATGGGCTTGAACCAACGACCCCCTGATTAACAGTCAGGTGCTCTAACCAACTGAGCTACTGAAGCATTTTTTTAACTCTTGGGCTTGAACCAACGACCGCGTGTCCATTTATGGATTAACAGTCAGGTGCTCTAACCAACTGAGCTACTGAAGCATTTTTCTTTCAAACAACTGAGTTTCAAAAGAAAAGCGGTTCAGGTAGGGCTTGAACCTACGACCCCCTGATTAACAGTCAGGTGCTCTAACCAACTGAGCTACTGAACCAATTTTGTATATTTGTCAATATTCAGGGCTTGAACCTACGACCGTTTGTCCACTTTTGGATTAACAGTCAGATGCTCTAACCAACTGAGCTACTGAACCAATATTTTGCTTTGTTTGGGCACCCGATTGGGCGTCTCTCTCTCAAATGCGATGCAAAGTTACAACCTTTTTTTTATTCCACCAAATTTTTTGACATTTTTTTTAATATTTTTTTTGCTCATTCCGCACTCGTATACTATATCCCTCCTTAATTATGGATATTTGCGTTTTTTTTAGTAACTTCGCAAGTTGAAATCCTTCTTAATCCCTTCTAATAGGTAAGTAAGAATATAGCACATTATGAATACTTACCACTCGGCGATAAAAAATTTACCCCTCGGCGACCGCTACGGCATGGAGGATATTTGAAGGAGCAGAAACTGATGTCTAATATGAATTCTGAGGATTCTATCGTAAAATATTTTTATTCGGCCAAACCGTTTCCATTGGAATCCGGAGAGTCTTTGCCGTCGCTGACCATTGCTTACCATACTTATGGGAAACTCTCACCGGAGCGCGACAATGCCGTCTGGGTCATGCATGCTCTTACGGCTAACTCGGATGTCGCCGACTGGTGGCCTCACACGGTTGAGACAGGGAAATTTCTTGATCCCGACAGGCACTTCGTAGTTTGCGCCAATGTCGTAGGGAGTTGCTATGGATCTTCCGGCCCTATGAAGCCTTTTGCAGAAGGAGATAAGCCGATGTATGAAGATTTCCCGAATCTGACGGTGCGCGATATGGTCAATGCCCATAAGCTTTTAATGAAGCATCTCGGCATAAAGAAAATTGATACAATCATAGGCAGTTCGCTTGGTGGGTTTCAAGCATTGGAATGGCTCGTCGACAGTCCTGAGGTGGCACGTCGTGCCGTCCTTTGCGCCACAGATTTCCAATGTCGGCCATGGCTTGCAGCCATCAACAAAGCAATGTATATGGCGATTGAGGCAGATCCTACATTCGGCCTACCGAGCGCCGACGCTGCGCGGAAGGGACTTGAGGCGGCGCGTGCCATAGCGTTGCTGAGCTATCGCTCCCATTCAGCCTACGATATGACGCAGGCTGATTCTCCCGACCGCAAGAATCCCTTCGAACGTAAGGTACATTCCTATCAAGCTTATCAAGGTAAGAAATTGGCAGATCGCTTCGACGTCTACAGCTATCTGAGAATGTGTCGTTCATCCGATACTCACGATGTAGGACGTGGGCGAGGCTCTGCCGCCGAGGCTCTCAGCCGGGTTAAGGCGAAATGTCTTGTCGTAGCTATATCATCCGATATTCTTTTCCCTCCTTCATATCATCAGGAATTGGCTGCAATGTTGCCGGATGCGCGTCTGGAAATCATCGAGTCTGAATTCGCTCACGATGGTTTCCTTATCGAGCACGAGAAACTCGACCGATTGATTCAGGATTTTTACACTTCCACATGATTCACTGCAGCGGTCGCAACCTGATAATAACTTAATCTATAGGAAATAATACTCTTCATAACCTTTTCCACATCATTACTTCTTCAATCTGAAAATGACAAAACAACATATCAATATCGGACTCTTCGGATTCGGCAATGTAGGACGCGGACTTTACGAACTCCTTAAGCGTGTCCCCGAGGCCAACGCGGAAATTGTAGAAGTCTGCGTGAGGAATCTTGAGAAGCATAGCAAAGAGGCTGGCGATCTCAAATTTACTGACAACGCGACCGAAGTGCTTGACAATCCGGATGTCAACCTTATAGTAGAACTGATCGATGATGCCGACGCCGCCTATGAAATCGTGACCGCCGCGTTGCGTCGTCGTCTCCCTGTCGTGACCGGCAATAAGAAAATGCTTGCCCGTCATCTCCCGGAGCTTATCAAGCTCCAAAAGGAGATGGATACCGCTCTCCTATATGACGCATCAGCCTGCGGATCAATTCCTGTCATACGCAACTTAGAGGAATATTACGACAATGATCTGCAGATTTCGGTCAAAGGCATTCTCAATGGCTCGTCGAATTTCATCCTATCGAAGATCTTCAACGACGGGATGGAGCATGAAGATGCTCTACTTCTGGCCCGCGAGCTGGGTTTTCTCGAATCAGATCCTACTCTCGACCTCGATGGCTGGGATTCTCTTTTCAAACTTGTAATTCTTACTCTCCATGCATTCGGAGTTTACGTAGAGCCGGAGCGTATCTTCACATACGGAATCACTCACATGACGGATGCCGATATTCGATTCGCACGCGAGAAAGAGCGTCGCTTCAAGCTCATAGGCCACGCTGAGAAGACCCCCGACGGCCGGCTTATACTTGCCGTCATGCCACAGCTCATTTCCAGGAATAAATTCATTTATTCCTGCGAGGATGAATTCAATGGAGTAGTAATAAAGGGACTATTCTATGGCAAGCAATTTCTCGTCGGTCGTGGAGCAGGAGGCCATCCCACATCATCGGCCGTGCTTTCCGACATTTCGGCGATACGTTACGACTATTTCTATCGCTACAAGAGGATGCACAGTGCCGACCTCCCCCACTTCTCCAACGATATCTTCTTCCGCGTCTATGTCCGCTACAATGACGAGTCGGATCTCGACCTGCTGCGCTTTGACGAAATCTACGAGCGCTACGTGTCGAGCGACACCAAATACGTAGTCGGACGCGTCAATCTTGCGCGACTCCACGACATACGCGAGCAACTTGCCGAACGCAAGATTTTTATCGCAGCTTATCCGAATGATTAGGTTAACCTTCTGAATTATCACTAAGCAAATGGCTATAACATCTGAAGAAATAAAAAAGATATCGGAGCGAGTCATCACAGAGCGCAAAGGGATTTCCCGCGAAGAGGCCGAACTCCTCATGAACTATCCTGACCTCGACTTCCTATGCGACGAGGCTGATAAGATAACACGTGCCCTGCAGCCTAAGGAAGTCGACAGCTGCTCGATAGTCAACGCCAGAAGCGGACTCTGCGGAGAAGATTGTAAATGGTGCGCTCAATCACGTCACTATTCTACCGGATGCGAATCCTACGAATTTCTACCCTATGAGGATACTCTGCGTGCAGCGCGACACAATGAAAAAGAGGGGATCCGACGATTCTCTCTGGTAACATCCGGGCGCAATCTCTCGGAAAAATCACTGGAGGAGTTCTGCCGTCAATATCGCCGTCTCTCAGCTGAGACAGATCTCTACCTCTGCGCATCGATGGGTCTGCTTTCGCGCAGTCAGATGCAAGCGCTGAAAGATGCCGGAGTCAAACGTTATCACTGTAATATGGAGACCTCCAGAAAGGTCTTTAAGCGTCTCTGCACTACTCATTCTCCCGAAGACAAACTGCTTACCATCTCTCATGCCCGCGATCTGGGGATGGATATTTGCTCAGGTGGCATAATCGGTATGGGTGAGACGAACTCAGATCGTCTTGACTTTGCTTTTGAACTTGCAGAACTTAATCCGGATTCGGTCCCTATCAATATACTCAATCCAATCCCGGGAACTCCACTCGAATCCACACCACTGATCAGCGAAGAAGAAATTATAAGGACTGCTGCTATATTCCGATTCATACTTCCCTGCCAATCAATACGCTTCGCCGGAGGCCGCATGCGTCTTTCTGATGAATCCATGCGACGCATGATGCGAGGGGGAGTAAATGGAGTCCTTATGGGCGACATGCTTACGACCGTGAGCAATCAGATCGCCGACGACAGAAAACTCTTTGCCGACTCCGGATGGATTTTTTGATACACATTCCTGAATCTAAGACCTATAGCCTCTCCCCGACTTCCCTTACCCATTTAAATTCGAAAGCGCAACTAAAATCAACCTCAGACTATGGATATCTCAATCGTCATACCCCTCTTCAACGAAGAGGAATCTCTGCCCGAACTCACCTCATGGATTGAGCGTGTCATGAGTGAAAACGGTTTTTCTTACGAAATCATATTCGTCAACGACGGTTCTACCGATAAATCTCAGGAGGTCATCCGCAGTCTTGCCTCCGCTAATCCTAATATACATTCAATTGCCTTCTCACGCAATTACGGGAAGTCACCGGCCCTTAACGTAGGGTTCGGGAAAGCCTGCGGAGATGTAATCATCACTATGGATGCCGACCTCCAGGACTCTCCCGATGAGATCCCCGAACTCTACCGCATGATCGTCGGCGAGGGATATGACCTCGTATCGGGTTGGAAGAAGAAGCGCTATGACCCTCTGTCAAAGACCATTCCTACAAAACTCTTCAATGCTACTGCGCGGAAGGTCTCAGGCATCAAAAATCTGCATGATTTCAACTGCGGACTGAAGGCATACCGCAATGATGTCGTCAAGCATATTGAAGTCTACGGCGACATGCACCGCTATATTCCCTATCTGGCGAAGAATGCCGGATATACGAAAATAGGAGAAAAGGTTGTACAGCACCAGGCACGCAAATATGGTCATACTAAATTCGGTCTCGACCGATTTGTGAATGGATATCTTGACCTTGCCACTCTCTGGTTTCAGTCGCGCTTCGGCGTAAAACCGATGCATCTCTTCGGACTCTTAGGCTCCGCGATGTTCGTAATCGGATTCCTGGCGGTTTGCGCGGTGCTGATTCTGAAAATTGTCAGCATATGCAGCTCTACATTTGCATTCTACGTCACTAATTCCGTCTATTTCTATCTCTCGCTTGCCTGCATGATAATGGGATTGCAGTTCTTCCTGACAGGCTTTATCGGCGAGCTTATCACCCGCAACTCCCCGGAACGCAATAATTATCTAATCGCTGAAGAATTCTGATGAAGACAACGCGTCGCTGCAATAGAGTACGGAAGACATTGGAATATCTCAGGATTATTTCTTTGGCAACGATTTGTCTTTTGTCACCATTGGTCGGCAAAGCTCAGGAGATTATCGATTCGATTGCAGAAATTAAGATTGAGACTCCGGTCAAATCCCCGGCACCGTTAAAGCCTACCTCCACTCCGGTAGATATCGACCGTGAAAAGCCGGAGCAACCATATCTGCATTACTACGACAAGCACGGCAATGCCCTTGAGACGCCTGTAAGATTCCTTACGGAACTCGACACGGTCGTAAACGTAAAGGCAGGACCTACATATCCTACATTCAACGGCGTCTCGGTCGGAATCAACTTCTTCGATGGCCTGATGATGATCGCCGGCCAGCAGCGAGCGAGTTTTGACCTTCACGCTGATTGCTCGATCCATAATTGGTTCTTCCCGGTCGTGGAACTCGGCATCGGCTACGCCGATGCGCATCCCGAAGACAACAGATGCCATTATAAAAGCACCCCGGCTTTATATGCTAAAGTCGGGATGAACTATAATTTCCTGTATAAGTCCAATCCGGACTATCAGGTCTATCTTGGCTTACGAGCAGGATTTTCACATTTCAGTTATAATATTGACTCCATTCTGGCAGGCTCAATGTATTATCAAGGCGAGACGGGTCCTGCCTCAGTATCCGGCCTCAATGCTACGGAATTCTACGGTCAGGTCGTAGCGGGACTGAAGGTAAAGATCTACCGGAACTTCTCAATGGGCTGGAGTTTCCGATATGCTTTCAATATCCGTCAAAGATATAGCGACGAGTTATATCCTGCATGGTTCGTCCCCGGACGGGGCACCGGCCCGATATCGGCGACGTTCAGCGCTATGCTCACCTTCGGCGCCCGTAAGCAAAAGCCAACCGATCAGCCATAATCCTTACTTGGCGACAGACTCTAAAATTAATTTTCTGACGGCATTTAGACCCGGTTTTAATACATCGGAGTGAAACCCGGATTCTTGTCGAGATATTTATTGGCCTCTCCTACAATCTGAGTATGCTTTGAAGTATCGAGCTTCAATATTTTAGCTCCCTTCTCAAGATTGCATTTTTTCAGGTCGATATAATAATATCCGGGATTGGTCACAATATCGAAATAATATCGCATATCGCGAGTGTCGGCATAACTGCGCCACTGAGTGGAGGAGACATTCGGTTCGGTCTCGATTTCGTAAGTATAGGGAACACTGGAATTCACCAGAATACTTCTGGTTATCGACACTCCGAGATCCGCTTCTCCCGTCTTCTTGACATGATGCGCGAAGTAATTGGCGCGGACGGCCCTGTCAGGCGAAGATACAGTGCCGGGAAGCGTATTCTGTCCTCCCTTCTTATTCCAATAGTCGATGATAGCGGTCATTGAGGGCCAGTTGGGATCATTGGTCATAGCCCTGTAATCTCCCATCTCATAAATATTGATATTCCCATGATCAAACTCGAAAATAATTGATTTCCCCGATGCATCGGTTACTCCCCAATGAAGCGCCGAGACAGTACCTTCATCAAAGGTTGCGCCGGAGAGCGAGAAATTATGCTCCTTAAGGACTTCTGCGACTTCATCCACTGTAGCATTATTGTCAAGCAACCATGCTACAAACATTGACATCGACATCGGCGGGCGAGTTGCGGTTTGCGCATTATCATAGACTGTGCCTTTACAAAAAAGACCATTGATGACGAGTCCCTTCTCATTCATACCTTCTGTTACACCCCCATCATAACCGACAGCATATACAGCGCCATACTTTGATGTCCACCTGACTGCGTTTGGCTTATCACTGCCCACCTTTTCTATGCCTCTTGGATATACATAGAGGTTAGTCGGAATTGGGGTCTTCCAGTCAAGCGATCGACCTACCACATATAGGGAATCCTGGCCTACATAAAGAATGCGAGAACATGCCTCCGCCTCCGGAGTAGCGGCGATAGAGCCAATGGCGAGCAAAAGCCCGGAGAGTGCGATATGAAGTTTATTCATTTTTCTATACTTTATTAATTTGCGAAATTTATTTTAGATTAAGATCACCGAATAGTTTACGGGAAACTTGGATTATGATTTTTTAACGCTATCGGTGTCCAGATTGTTCATGTTAAGTTAATTAATGAAATATAGTTAATATATATATATATATACAAAAAAAGCGCTCGGCATAGCCGAACGCTTTTTTATAGAATCGGGTAATATTTACTATTAAAGAGCTACCTTCTTGGAAGCACCGTTGACTGTGACAACGTATACACCCTTGGCGGCTTCTACGCTGACTGTTTCGCCGGCAGCTGCCTTTACATTCTTAAGGCAAACGCCATCGAGGCCATATACTGCTACATTTGCATTTTCAGCAGCTACAACAGTGATTACGCCATTAGCGGCAGAAATCTTGGCAGCGTCTGCAGCAACTGTCTCTACCGCATCCTTACCACCTACGAGTTCGAGTTCACGATACTCCTGAATGTTATCGGGATTGTAGTGGTAGAGAAGTTTACCGGTTGACTGAGCAGTGTAGTTCTGAAGGAAGTCATTCTGATAATTGACAATGAAGCCTTGCTTGAAACCCCATCCGATGTTGACCGGATTATTGAGAGTGGTCTCGGGAAGGTTCTGGACATACAAAATACATCCATATTCCTCAGACCAAGGCTCCCACACGCCGTTCATGTCCCTTACTATAGGAGGCACGAGAGAACAGAGTTCGGGAGTATAAGTGTAATACCACATATCGTCACCAAGATCAATACCTTCAGATTCACCCATGTATAGATTGAAGTCATTATCATCCGGATTGAGAGTGATATCCTTGTATTTCTTATCTACGAAAGTGAAACCGACGAGGCAGTTGAGGTGACTGCGGACATAATCATCACCCGCAACCTCGAGTTTCTTAAACATTACAGCTTCCTTTGCGAACTTCTTTGCATCAGGAGCAATCTCCCATTCTACAAATTCCTTGTCGCCGATTGCGAAATACATTAGAGTATATTCAGGGAAGTCAGTCGGGAAGGGGTTGTTGTCACCCAGAAGATCAGAACTGATCTGACCGGCATTGAAGAGATGGAGATCGCCCCATTCGGGGAGTTGGAAAGTCTGCTCTACAAAGCCCTGGATTTCACCTGAGCCCTTATAGAAGACACGCGCAATTCTTTTCGCACCGGATGCAACTTCCAAAAGACGGATGTTGTTCTCGAAATCCATGAAGAGTTCATCAGCATCAAACTGCTGCAGTTTGATTTGCGAGTAGATTGTCTCTGACAGCTCAGTAACCACCTCTTTACCATTATATAAGCCTCCCATTCCAAGGAATTCATTGGGGAGCATAAAATAGCAATCCCATTTACCATTTGCGGGGCTTCCGGATACGCCTACTTCCTTTGCTTCCCGGAAAAGACGGCAACGATCGGCATTATTCCAAAGCTCATCGAAGGAAGCGGGGGCATATTCACGCAATGCGAGAGGGATCTGATTGTTCTCATCGCGTTCACCTGTCCAGTCGAACACCTGGCTGTAGATATACTCAGAGGGCCATTCCATGTAGAATGACAATTGAGTGTTGGGAGCGACATCACCTTTCGGAATACCGTAGAGATTGTATACTACAACATAGTAAGGAAGCTCATCGAAAGAATAGTATCTGGGTTCTCCGTTCTCGTTTGAGAACATCAGCATCTCGCAAAGAGGAGTTTTAGAAAGCTGAAACTTTGCTTCATATACTGTGCCGTCCGCTGCTTCATATTTACGTGTAGCAAGAGTCTCACCCATCTGGATTGCGCCGGACTGCACCATCTGATGGAATCTCTGGAAGTTCTCAGGAGTCTGAGCAACTTTCAGATCTGTGCGGATTCCGGGATCAACCGGAGCCGCTACCATTGAACCGGCTCCTATTGCAAGGCAGCCAAGCATGGTAAGAAGTTTCTTCATATTCGTTTGGTTTAAGTTAAATATAGGTTTTGATTTTTTCTTCAGCGAATCGGTTTTCTCTTTCTCCGACCGCCTTTGTTTATATTGGTAAGATGCTATTCAGCAAGCTGGAAAAGGAGTCGAAGAGAGATATGGAAAAGCTCACATCCGGCGAATATGTTTCCATCCAAAGTAAAAATGGGAACTCAATTCAGTGAAATCCTTAGAACTTTCCATCGCAGGAGAGAACTTACCAAAAGTTCGGAAGCAAAATTGGGAAAAATTTTTGAATCTTACAAATTTTTTTACTAAAATTTTATAATAATAAGCAAAAAATAATGGGCGGACCGGAAAATTTATCGGACCGCCCATTATTTAACGATTACTTAAGTCAGTCGGCGATATTATTGCACGAGCGACATATCGATAGCAGTATTATACTGAGCCTCTGTGATCGGGATGATATAGCGCCATGCGGGATCCGAAGGAAGCTTCTCAAGACGATAGGATGCGGGGATGTTGTTGGAGTTGACATTGCCGGCTTCCCATACGTTACGAATCATAGGCTCGTTCCAGCGCTTGAGGTCAAACCAGTTGAAGCCTTCGCCCCAAAGTTCCATACGGCGCTGGAGCTTTACGGCCTTAAGCAGAGCTTCGCCGCTGAGGTTGCTTACGCTCTGGCCGGGATTGCGGAGCGCGATAAGTTCTTCAAGACATTTGCGGGCAGCAGCCTCATCGCCATTATAGCAAGCAGCCTCTGCCTCGTTAAGAAGCATCTCTTCCGCGCGCATGAAGGGGAATGAGTCTGTGCCATACATGTCGACACCCCAGAACTTATACTGTGCGCCGAATGCAATGATGGGGTTGGAGGGCTGCGACGGATCGCGGCAGACGTATGGCTGACCGAACTTATCAGTATTTCCGCCGGGGACAGCGCTCTGGCCGAAGCGCAGAAGCTGAATCTTCATGTTTGAATTCAACTTGGCAAGGTCCATAGTAGCCGGGTCACAGATACCTGCATTCCAGAAAGAAGAAGCCTTCAGGCTGGTCGGTTTCTGAAGTTTATCCGGAGTGAAGAAGAGTTTGCGGCGGATATCTCCGTCGGGCATTTCGCGATAGAGCTCATAGTTGATGGATCCTGCACCGAAGCCCCAGATGGTCGGGTAAGCACCTTGACATGCATAGTAGGCACCGTGAGAGAAGTAGCCGATATTCTTGCCGGCAGGTTCAACGGGATTACACCACATATAGGATGCCTGACGCTCAGCGAATCCACCGAGATAATCGTCGGCAGTCATTAGCTTATAGGGAGCGCGTGCATCGGCAGCCATTTTCTGGGCAGTCGGATAATCATGGATAAGAAGGGCAAGACGGGAATATACGCCGCGGGCAATATCCTCATCCGGCTCCCACCAGAAATGACGTCTCGTAGTAGTACGATCGTAAATAGCAAGAGCTTCGTCAAGGTCAGCTCTCATCTGAGCTACGATATCCTTCATCTTCGACAGAGGGACATCGGCTGTAGACGCATCGAGACGCAGAGGAGCTACATAGACTTCGCCGTTGTTGGAATTCTCCCAACGGGGAGCATAAAGCTGAAGCAGACGGAAATAACCGTGAGCGCGCATCGTCAACGCCTGAGCCTTGATGAAGTCGAGCACCTCGCGGTCGCCTTCAGTCTTGTCATTATGCACAATCAGACGATTGGCCTGAGAAATGAGGTTATAGCAATAGGTCCAGCCTATACCGGGCATCCAGCCGTTGTTAAGACGGTTGTTGCTCCAGCTGAAGTTATTACCCATCTGGCAGCCCCAGAAATATGAGAAGTAATCCTGACCCATAACGTCGCCGTAGAAAACCATAAGGAAGGATTCTCCGTTGGCACCGAGATAGTCATAGATAGTATTACCGTTCATTGGATAGTACATCGCGCGGCAGAGGCCGTAGAGAGCTGCCTGAGCGCCCTCTTGCGTATTCTCCACTGTAGCGGAAGTGACTGCGGTCTTGGGCGCCACATCAAGATAGTCTGAGCTGCATGATGCGAGCGAAGCGACTGCCATGATTGATGCAAGACCTTTTATGATGAAATTTTTCATTGTTGGAATCTTGAAAATTGATTATTGAGGTTTCGAGAAGAGCAGCCGCCGGGAGTCGATGGGATTGACGCCGGCTCCCGGTCGGCCTATCGATTGGATTTACGGATTTCTTATATCCTATGGTTATTAGAAGCGAGCTGAGAGCTGGAAAGAGAAGACACGCGCGGTAACGTAAGTCTGGTCCTGACTGCCGCTGTAGCTCTGCTGGGGATTAAGACCTTTGCGGCGGGTTGCAGTGAAGATGTTGTCGATAGATACTCCTATATTGATATTCTGGAGCTGAAGAGGAGCAACCCATTTGCGCGGGAGATCGTAAGATACATTAAGATTCTTGAATACGAGATAATTGCTCGATGTGAGCCAACGGTTGGACTCGGTTGAGTTTGAATTACTGTTGTATTCTTTATTTGCCTGGGGCACGCCGTGGGGGTCGATACGGTTGGGAGAATCGGCAGTCATGCCTTCGGGAGCCTCTTTCCATGCGTTGAGCATATCTTTGTGAATTGCGCTCGGAGTGTCGCCTACATTCATATAGCCGGCATAGTTCTGGTCATTTGTCTTGCCGCCAAGGCTATATGTGAAGAGCGCGGAAAGATTGATACCCTTCCAGGAAAGGGTTGTACCGAACGAACCATATACTGTCGGAAGCGGTGAACCTGCAAGGATCTTGCCTGCCCAAGTCGGATTGTAGGTATAGTACTTGCCATCTATTTCTACGAGCGAGTTGTCAGCGCGTGCTTCATCAAGAGTGCTGTTGAAGAGACTCTCGTTGAAACGATATGTCTGAGTTGCTTCATCGAAGCTCTGGAATTCAAATGATTCGGGATGCACTTGATAAAGACTGCGGCCTGTCAGCTGATCGACGCCGGCAAAGTCGGAAAGATAGAACTCATAGATTGAGCTTCCTTCGTGGCGGATATAGCTGCCAAGATAGATATTGCGGTGGTTGGGGAGGCTGACTACTTTATTCTTGATGAATGTAGCGTCTGCCTGGAGACTCCAGGTGAGTTCCGGAGTGCGGATCACATCGCCGTTGAACGCGAGCTCCCAACCGATATTCTGCATCGTACCGATGTTTTTGGTCACTGTCGGGTTAGAACCGCTGTTGCTGAGCGTACCGACCGAAACCGGGAGGCTAACGTTGAAGATAAGGTCAGAGTTGCGCTTGTTGAAGTATCCGACTGAGAATCCGAAGCGATCGTTCCAGAGAGAGCCCTCGAGTGCAACGTCGAGAGTCTTGGTTGCCTCCCAGCGGAGGTCGTCGGAAGGAATCTGCGCGGGGGAGATGTTGAAGATATCCTGATAGTTGAAGTTATTTCCGTATACGCTCCAATATGAGTAAGCGGACGCAGAGAAGCAGTTACCTACAGCACCATAAGCTGCGCGGAGTTTCAGATAATCAACCCAAAGGAGGTCCTGCATGAATTTTTCTTTGGAGATCACCCAGCTTGCACCGACTGACCAGAATGTACCCCAACGGTTATTCTTTGCGAAGCGAGATGTGCCGTCGCGACGGAGGGAGAATTCTCCGAAGTATTTCTGATTATAGTTATAGCGAACGCGACCGAGATAAGATTCAGCATGCTCTTCACCTATATTGCCGCCTACCTGGCCGGCAATATTGAAGTTCCAGAGGTTGAAGACGTCTTCATCACGCTGATCGAGTGCGATGACATTGTTAGTCTCCTGGTAATTGGTAGTATTCTCATGGTGGAGAAGAGCATCAACGTGGTGGAGACCATATTCATGGCTCCAGGTCAATTCCTGAAGGAAGGTATGGCTGTTATATTCGCCGGAACCATAACTGAACTGGCCATTGGATGCCACACCCGAACCCATTACATTATTCATATAAGAATAGCTGAGAGTTTTGTCGCGGTGCATTGTGCCGCGGACGGTCAATTCAAAGCCGTAGGGGATAATGGCAGTACCATAAAGAGAACCGTCGATTACTGTAGCGCTGTTGCGGGCGCGGTCAGCGCGTGCTGTATAGCCGAAGTTGGTACCCTGCAGATATCCGGCGCGGTTCCAGACGGGTTCGCCGTTAAGCATCTGAACGGAGCCGTCTTCGTTATGGGCATAGTAGGGATAGATAGGAGCCATGCCCATTGTCATAAAGATGTCATTGGTAGTGCCGGCCATATTGTCGAGGAAGGCCTGCTCCTGCTCCATTGCTGAAATGTTGGTACCGAAGCGCAGATAGCTTGTCGGATTGTAGTTGGCATTGACGCGGGCATTGAAGCGCTCGAAGTCTGTGCGCAGAGTATAGCCGTGTTCCTTAAGATAGCCGACAGAAGCGAAGACGTTGAACTTCTCCGTAGCCGAAGCTGCATTGATGTTGTATTCCTGACGGAAGCCGGATTTAACGCGCACTGCATCCCACCAGTCAAGGTCAGTATAGCCGGGGAGCGGAGCGCCACCTACAAACCGACCATCTGAATTGAAGAGTTCAGCGTTAGGCACTCCGAACACATTTACATTTGCGTAAGAATTGATGAAGTTGGCGTTATAGAACGTGCGAGCCTGATAGATATCACTGAAAGAGCCGGTGCTTACCGCGCCATTGACCTGGCTGTCGTAGGCTACCTGCATCCAATCGGAGGCCTTCAGACGCTCATACAAGGGTATACCGCGAGTGTACATACCGAGGCGCACCTGCGCTGTCACATCAATCTTGCCGACATTCTTTGCGCGCTTGGTAGTGATGAGGATTACGCCATTCGCGCCCTTATTACCGTAAAGGGCTGCTGATGCCGCATCCTTGAGGACTGACATTGACTCAATATCAGCGGGATTGAGGTCGGCGATTGAACCTGCATAAGGGACGCCATCCACGATATAAAGAGGCTGGTTGCTACCATTGATAGAGTTGAAGCCGCGGATTCGGATATCAGGAGATGAACCGGGAGTGCCGACTGTATTATTTACCTGGATACCGGGAGCGTTACCTTCAAGAGCCGCAGTCACGCTGGTCACCGGACGCTCTTCAATTTCCTTAGATCCGATGACTGCAACTGAACCGGTCAGAGACTCCTTCGTCTGAGTACCGTAAGCTACTACGACGAGGTCATCAAGTGATGTAGCGGAAGAATCGAGATAGATTGTCATATTGCCGGATTTCAGATCCACTGTCTTGGATGTGTAGCCGACGTAAGAAATGACCGCTTTTTTGACTTTCGCGGGAACGGTAAGAGTGAAGTTACCGTCGATGTCGGCTGCGGTGCCCTGACCTCCTCCGACAGGCATGATTGTCGCACCGATGAGCGGCTCGTTGTTAGCCGCGTCAAGAATGGTGCCGTGATAAGTAGACGTCTGGGCCATCACGCCTAACGCACTCATTATCACGCTAATCATGAGCAAAAACAATTTTCTCATAAGTTAAGTGTTTTATATGGCTTATTAATTATTTTAGGTTTAGTTTGATTTTTGTTTGGTTGAATCCGTCTTGCGGCGGCTTATTGAGGCATACCGGTAGTTGGCTACCCAAAAACATTAATTAACGCAAATTTAATATTTTTTTATAATTTGCAATAGCGGAATCTGAAATTTCTTTGAAAATATTGTCGTTTTTTTTGATTTTTATCCTCAAAATCCTTAAAAACTGCCGTAAAACATATTTTTCATTCCCAAATCATACTCTATCATCGCGGATAGACCAGCAACATCTCTCCGATGCCGACGTATGGAAATTCGGGAAGCTTTCTCCGGAAGCTGAATGCCGTCTGAGCAAGGTCAGACGGATAAGTCCCTTCAGCTATCAGAACGTAGAAATCCTCTCCTCCACGGGCCATTCTTGCCTCCGGGAACCCATCCTCACGAAGATCGGCAGCCATGGATTCGGCGTTGGTTGGCATCTTGAACTTTGCAACGGCGATCACAACTCCCCTCACCTTATCTTCCCGATGAAACGGTATGGCAGCCGTCTTGACATTGATGACGGTCTGCGACGCATCATCTTTCAGCTCGATAGTACCGATAGAAGGGGCGTCGACCTGTTCGAGCTTGGCATTGTCAACGCCGAGATCGTTCTGGAGTTCGCGACGGCGTTCTTCGTCGCGCTCGCGCTTCTGCCGTGCCACATCGTAGGCCTCCTGATAATTCTTGACGGTAGTCTTGCAACCGCCGAGGCCGAGCAAGATTCCGATGCCGGCTACGAGACAGGCGATTCGTTTCAGATTATTTAATATGATAGGTTTCATTTTCAAGATAGACTTAAGATACGCAAAATTAATCAAAATTTTTGGTTTTGCAATTGTGGCCGCGCATTTTCGCTTTCATACATTCGCGCATTTGTTTGACATAAGCACATAAGGACATAAGATCTTTTCTGCCCGCTACATTATATGACATAAGGACATAAGTTATTTGTGTACTTTTGTCCTTATGTCTTTATATTTCTGGACATAAGCACATAAGAACATAAGACTTTTTTTGTGCTTTTGTGCTTTTGTGCTTCTGTCTTTACTGTCTTTATAAGGCTTCTGTATGAAGATGAAATCCCTGATAGCCGGGTGGCTGTCAGGGACTCAACTTCTAATTATTAACCAAACTGTCAAATGAGTTCGATTTTCGGGGTCTTGCCATGATTACATCTTGATCTTGGCGGCTACGCCGTCTACGGTCACGATGTAATACTGACCGGGAGTTACGGTAAGTCTCACGAGATCGTTGCCGTCTGATACGTGGGTGGTATTGACGAGCATACCTGCAACATTGTAGACGTTGATGGTATTGGCCGGTGAAACGCCTTCTACTACGATGAAGTTACCATCGGAGTAAATGCGGATGTCTGAATCGGGAACCGTCCAGATGCCGGTTGATTCTTCATTGGTTGCCCATGCACCTTTGTACTCAACTAAGAGATCGATACTCGTATCTTCGTTGAGTGCCCTGGTTACAAATCCTCCGTTGACAACAGAAAGACTTCTTCCACCTTGTGATGCAGACTCAAGCTTCCAATCGGGAGAGTCAAAGCCCATTGAATAAGTGAAGGTTTCACCTTTGACTCCTCTCTGAGTAGTTGTCATGAAGTTATTGGTGATGATATTGACATCCACATATTCCGGCTTGACAGGAGCTTTTGCTACGCCAGTGAACGGTATAGTGTATTCGGTATTCCTGATTGAAGAATCACCTGCATAGTAGATAAGACCTTCAGGCAAGATTGCGCGATATTGAACTCCATCTCTTAATGTTGCGGGCGTTCCGTCCTGATTGCAGTCAAATGCTTGTACGGTTGTTACTCCCTGTAAGACACTAACAAATGTAGGAATGTAATAGGAGTTGGTATTGCCGGCGAATATTCTAACGCTAAGGTCCGGATTCATAACGAAATTGCCTTTGAACTTCCACACGATACCGGAAAGTTCCGACATTTCAGAATTTTCAGCGAGTGAGCAACTGAGCAGTTCAACTTTAGTTGGAGTAGCACCCTCAAAATCAATTATAACCTCAGCATTAGCTGAATAATTCTTGATTACGGAGGGGCCTCCTGTCACAGAACCAGCAGGCAGTACCAATCTGTATTTATGACCCTCATAGAAGATTGTATTGAGAGAAGCCGTGAATACATTGTAGTATTGCGTTGTAGTTTCCTGAACACTGCTTGACAATCTATAGGAATTAAGCAATTCCGGAGTGCTGTCAGTAATGTCATAAAGTAGTACCGAAGGAGTTTCAAGAATGGTATTGGGATATGTTTCACCCTCAAACGAATATTTTAAGTCTGCAGGAACGAAAGTAATCCTATCAATTGAACTAACTTTGTCACCGGCCTTGAGGGTTTCACCATTCGGTTTAAATTGACCGAGAACAGGTTCCTTAAATTCAACTTTAGATATTCCCGATTCAGCAACCGAAGGGGTGCGGAGAACGATGTTAGCCTCACCATTATACCAGTCATTGGATAATTTGCCGGTTGTTATATCTCGTGCCCTGAACTGTCCTGAAGGCATATAAAGGATATAAGTTGAAGCAGGGTCGAGTGCAACTGGGTTTGTCCATATTATACCGTTATTGGTGGAATTGGATTCTCCCTTAAGTATTCCCACGAGATTTTCTTCTGCAACTGAACCTTTATATAAAGTACCGTCAAGATTTAGAGAAGAACCTGACCCTTTTAAGATCTGCATTCCCTCCGGCATCTCAAAGATACCTTCAACAGTTGAGAATATGGTCTTCTGCTCTGAGGTTGGTATACTTGATTTGAGTTCAAAGTGACCTACATAGGAACCTGTAACAGAAACATTGAACTCTGCATTGGTCTCTGAAGAACTAACGGAAGTAACTGCACCTGCGGGCAACGAGATTACATAAGAGTGACCGTTAAGGAGAGAGGCATTGTCAAACTTATATGTAACCTCGGTTTTGTCTTCCGACAGAACAGCGTCTATAGATGTGGCATATAAAGCGCCGTTCTCTTTCACTACAAGAGGAAATGCAGTATTTACCGAAACAGGTTGACTGAAAGTAAATGTCACCTCGTTAAGAATATCAATACTTTGGTTTGCAGTTACAGAACAGCCTGCTACTGTTAATTTTTCACCTGAAACTGCTTTACCAATAAAGGTATATGTAATAGGATTGGTAAAGCAGTCAAAATTAGCATCAGTAATGGGGGCCGGGTTGTTATCTTTATAGACCTTAAATTCGTTTGAGATAACCATAGTATACTCCACTCCAGGTTCAGGCAAGCCCTCAATATGTATTGCAACTTCAGATGAAGTAGGAACAAAATCAGCCATTCCTCCGGTTAATGCAGTATAATTACAACGTCCTATAACAACATTATCAAACTGCGTTCCCTTATAAATTGTAACAGATTGTTCTTTCTGAGGTCGTTTATCGTTGTGATACCCAATGTATCCTACGCCATATTCTCCCTCACCATTAGTTTCAATGACCTTAGAGAGGTCGAATTTCAGAACGAAATCAAATGATGATATTTCACTACCCGGAGAAGGTGTGATACCATCATAAACTAAGTTTTGTGCCTTAGTTACGAAGATGCCCAGCACTGCGGCGAGCATCATTCCGAGTAGTCGTTTTGCCATGAAGGAATGTCGGAGATTGGTTGAATGTTGACGTACGTATGCAACTTCTGCGCATTGATTCTGTTTAGTAGATTGTGTGACACTATCGAGATTTAAGGGTGATACACAGCTCTCTAAGTG
>JAIDYR010000016.1:0-7167 GCA_029057985.1 Muribaculaceae bacterium
AAGAACTACATCGACACCACCGACTTCCGCGTCCTCCAGCCCGCCATAGACTACTACGAAAGCCACGGCACTCCCGACCAACGCCTCAAGACCCGCTACTATCAGGGCCGCATCTTCATGAACCGCGGAGAAGACGGAAAAGCGTTTGATTCTTTCCTTCATGCTGCCGAAGATACCACCGGATGCACGGACCGCACTATGACAGGCCTGCTATATATTGCTCACGGCTCAATGTACTGGAGAGAATATCAATACGATGAATATATAAAATGCAATCAACAAGCCGCCCGTATATTTAAATCCATGGGTGATACTTTGCGGTATACAGGATGCATGATCCGCATATTGGGAGGAGCTGATCTAAATTCCGATCAGAATCTTATGAATGAGGTATTCCCGGATTGCATAAAGGGAATCTTCAGATATGGATATAACCGTGATAACCTGTCAATCATCATATCGGCTTTTTCAAAAGTAAGACCCAAGGCGGAATTTGTGGAATTTATAAACCGCATAGATGATCCTGAGATTTTTCATTCAGTAGCCGGATATATAGCCAACGCATTCTACCAATACGACGATCTTTCCATGGCTGAGAAATTCATGACGCAGACTGATGAATCCGATCCCATCTATAACGCTCAGACTCGTATAGTGATTCTTAAGGAAACAGGGAATCTGACAGGAGCATTGGAGGCTTATGATGACTATCTGAGGGAGGTAGAAAAGGAAATCAACGGACGCATGGAGAATAACATTCTGTTCGCACGAAAGCAATATGAACTGGAACTCCAGTCGATGAAGGCATTGCTGAATAAAGAGAAGACCATCAACATTGTAAGTTGCATTGCGTTGGTCAGCGTGATAATATGTATGATAATCTTCTTCCTGTACAGACAGACAATGATGAAACGCAGACTTGCTGAGGCGGAGATTGAGAATCTGCGTATGTCAATTGCCCGAGAGAATGATGAATTAGGCAACATACTGAAAGACAACCATCAGCTGTCGGCCCGCATGAGACATCTTCTGACTACGCATGTCCGGATAGCCAATGACCTATTGGGGGAGTTGATAATGAAAGGCAAACTCTCCCCTAAATCATTTGAGAAGCTGAAGAAGGGTATACATGAAAATAAGGAGAAATTCCTCAAAGGCCTGCTGTCGAATTATCAATCTACCCATCCCGTGATGATGAAGTATCTCGAAGAGCATGGACTTGACGAGTATGAACAGAAAATTGTCTGTCTGTATGCCCTGCGACTTCGGGGTAAAGATGTGGTCAACTTCCTTGATAAGAAAAGCCATTATAATGATGTAGCCATAATACGCGGCAAACTGATCGGGGATTCCGAAACGATTCAGTTCAGAGACTACGTCCAGACCTGTCTTCTCAATCTTGATGAGGAATAGTGTTTACGTTTCGCTTGCGAAACGAAATCAAAGTAACAGTTGATAAGTAATAGATAAGTAATAATGGAGTCTTAATCTCAACCATCGTATTTCAGACTCTTTGAAAGTATAATATTTTGCCCCCGGATTCTTCTTTTTTTTAGAAAGAAAAATCCGGGGGCAGTTTTGTCTGCGATATAGATCCGATATAACACTCAAAGTAGATAATAGACTGGTATCCGTAAGCATAAAGCCCTAATGTAAAGACGATTATATGAGAGCGATTCCCATCTCACAGTAACCCATGTGTAATACGGATATAGAAGACTGCAGAGCTCATTTTGAGGTTCAGGTTCCGGACATTAAACTTTGTATTTTTCCAAATTTATAATATACTGATATGCAATTGTTTAAAAATTGCAATATGAAACTTTTTTCAGTGTCAGTATCGTCCAAAAACGTGATTTTGACGAATAAATTCATTAACTTTGCGAGCGTCAAAGACATAATTAAAACCTGTCAATATGAAGAAATTTTTACTGACACTTGCAGTATTTTGCGCAACCATGTTCTCTGTGTTTGCGGATGGTCAGCCGATCCCTGTCATCTTCAAACCGAAGACCCCGCGACCTATCGGATCCGGAGTTCCGGGTCGCGCCCCTATTAATCTTCCTATCGAAGTCACCTTCGACGACGAGACGGGAATACTCGCGGTATCCGCTCCTGAAGATCTGGAAGGCTCCGTATACGTATATAGCGTGAGCGGAGCGCTCGAAGGATCCTCGCAAACCTTGAATGCGACGTTTACACTGACTACTCCCGGTCTTCACGTCATCTCCCTGCAGGGAGAGAACTGGATCGGCGAAGGAAAGATCATCCTCTGATTCTTTCGGCATGCTCAAGAGGGCCATGTCGGCGGGGTTCTCTCCCGCCGCCGACATGGTTTTTTAAATCGAAACTCCAACTCTCTACATACTAACTTAAAATCTAAATTTCATGAAGAAACGAATTTATTACGTTCCTCTTTCACAATTGTTTGCATGACGTACAAGAGCCGCCCCAGAATTAGGAATCTTAAAAAAGCTTCGTCTATAAGATATAAATAGAATAAGCCTTATAAACTTCGTAAGAATATAACGTAACGCACTTACAGTCAACGATCTGTAATCCTTGCAAGTCAATATAACTAACTTTGTATCTATTTATTTCTGTTTCTAAATCAAATTCTGAGCTTCATAGATTAAGTTGTTCAGTAATGAGATTAACTAAATTTAACTAATCATAAAACGGCAAAATATTTGGTAATTTAGATTAAATTATTTTATTTTGCATAATCAACGTTCCAAATGAGAATCATTAACTTATTCATCTGTTTATTGGTTACTTTGAGTATATATGCTCAAAGGGAAGTCTTTTGGGTTGGGGATACCCTTAAGATAGCATATGATTTGGAAGATCTCCAAATCCAATATGCAGGAGACTCTGATGATAATGTCATCACTCTTCCCGGGTTTGCACCGACTCTTGATCCCAACAGACCTCAACTGCTTCATAGATGCGAGACTTTTGCGATACCTCAGGGGTATAAGGTTGCAGGGGTATCTATTCAAGTACAAACTTGTGATACTCTATCCTTACGGATTGCGCCCTCAACATACGCAAATCTCATACAAAATGACACAATCACGTCTAAAAATATTGAGATTGAGCCATATGAAGGTATATGGCCTCGAAAGTCTATATCACCGGGTAGAACTCAGATTTATAGGGGTTCCCCTATAGGCAGATTTAATATATATCCTGTATCATACGATTATAATAAAGAGAGAGTTTACTATACTCGTAAGTTTATAGCTAATATTCTGTTTACTCAGGAAAGTGGTCAATTTTTCAGAACCGGTTCCAATTCTTCTTATTCCCAAGATATAAGTCATATGCTGTCTATTCCGGAAACAGCTACTACTAATAATACACTGCATAATAATGGAGACATTTCAACTTTAGGAATCGTATTACCTCCACCAACGACCCCGGATTATTACTATAGTCCGAATTATCTCATAATTACTCCTGATTTCCTCAAACCGGCCGCAGAGCGATTTGCTGAATGGAAAAGTTCAATCGGATATTATGTAAGGATAGAGGAGATTGAAGATTGCGAATTCAAGAGTGCTGACGATTTTAAATTTCTAATTGAACAGATATATTATGGCGATGAGCCATTTGAATACGTACTATTATTTGGAGATGGAAATCTTATAAAACCACATCTCGGGAATCACGTATTTATTCAGCAAGGAGAGAGAATGCGCTATTACACGGACTACTATATGTCTTGTCTGGATGGAGATGGGGATGATTTACCTGATGTTTACATTGGTAGATTCCCGGTTTCAACTATAGAAGAAGCGAATGCATTAGTGACAAAAATCATTAATTATGAAAAGAACCCTCCTACTGATGATCGATTCTACGAAAATACTATTTTATATGCAGAATATGATAAAGAAGCTACAGTAGATGCATCATATTTTGTAGAAGCGTGCCATCAGATCTATACCGGACTTAATAATCATACATATTTTGATAAGCAATATGTCGCTCATGATTTCTATCAGGCTCTTACCGATGCAGACCCACAGTATTTCTATGGTTATCGTCCGATGCCTGATTATCTAAAGAATTATAATTGGTTGAGATCTCCAGATACTATGATAGATGAATGGAATAGAGGAGTATACTTGGTCGGAGTACACAGTCATGGAGAAGTATTTGGATGGGCCAACAATGGAGTCCGAGAAGAACATCTTGCTCAGCTTAATAATACCTCCAATATTCCTATATTATTCTCATTCAGTTGCTATTCGGGATCGTTCTATCATCCTAACCATTTGGGTTATGAGGAGTCTATAGGCTTACAACTTTTGAAGAAAACAAACGGCGGGGTTGCAAGCTACATAGGTGCCAATGGATATACTTGGTCTCCATATAACGGATATTATTTCTCCGGATTATATGATGCTATGTATCATGGTTGTATCCCATCGTTTAAATTAGGTTCTTATGACTCATATCTTCCTATGGCTTATGGGTTATCATATCAATTGGGTAAAGTGATGGAAATAGGAAGAAATAGATTGAGCGATGCATTTGAAGACGTTAGTTATAATCATGACTATTATGAAGCATCTAAAGAAGTTTTCCACATTCTTGGCGATCCCTCACTAAATGTGTATCATGGCAAACCTCTATCTTTACGTCCTCAGTTTCTTAAAACTTCGGATGGATATACGTTGAAAGACCCGAGGAAATTGGTACTTCGTTTTAAGAATAAGATCTCATCAATCTATTATCCAAGAAATTATGAAATTCCTTTAGCAAAACTATTGGAATATTCAGATAATTATGATATGTGTCTTGTTGAGGACGTTCCCTTTCAAGCATATATACCTGAATTTATTACCAAGGACCAACTCATGCGCTTGGCTAATGGTGCTTCAATAGATAAAATTTCGGTTAATGGTAATCAAGTGAAATTGGAAGTGACTTCTTTGAGATCTGATCTTCGAGCAGTTTCTTATGATATTTATGGAAACATTATTGATTCTTCCAATATTAATGAAAATATTGGGACAATTAATCTTTCTTCCGGGCTAAATGTAGTGGCATTGGAGGGAGAAGGGCAGATATTGGATTCCAAAAGAATTATGATAACAAAATAATATATATATTTGCAAATGGAGAATCAATTCGACATTCTCCATTTGCAAATAGTTAAATTAAATAAATAATATTATGCGAGATTTCAAATTTGCTTTACTTGCTTTAATCGCTTGGGGAGCTGCGTTTTCTTCAGCTGCTCAAGATGGGGGGGACCGTATCGGCTTTCATGGGTCGGAGATTCCTGAGGGAATATGGTCAGAGAATGGGATCGATTATCAGATTATAGATAGTGATGCCCATAAAGTCATGGTGTTTGATTTGATAGGTAAAGGATGGGATAAATGGGGTTATACTGAGCCTGTCAATATACCGGAGAGCGTAATGCATGATGGGGTGCTATATGAAGTAACTCGCATCGCAAAGGGCACTTTTAACCATTCGGTTGAAGTCGTCCTTCCTTCTTCTATATCGGTAATAGAATCCGATTGTTTTAATTCTTTCGGGTATGATACTCAGGAAAAGGTCTCATTTAATTTCCCATCTGAATTGCAGGAAATTGAAAGCAATTGTTTCAATAGCACCCGGCTCAATGAAATCAAACTTCCCGGTAGCCTGAAAAAAATAGAAGACAACTGCTTCTGCCTCAATGAAAATCTCACATCGTTGGAATTCGGGAAGAATATCAGAAAGATAGGTGCCGATTCTTTTTCAGGCAATGAAAATCTCAAAGAAATCATCCTGCCGAATTCTCTGGCTCTGGTAGGGGAGGGTGCGTTTTGTGATAATGCCGCTTTGGAAAAGGTAAAATTACCCAGATATCTGGCTTTCGAATATGGGGCATACCAACTGACTGATATGAAGATATTCAATGACTGCCCGAACATCAAATTAATCGAATGGGAATCCGAATTCCCCGCGGCTATGCCGCAATCCTTTAATGCGGTTAATAAAGGCGAATGTACGGTTATTGTCCCTGATGGCTGCAGGGAGCGTTATCTGGGCAATGAATATTGGAAACTATTCAATATAGTGGAAAAATCTGCATATCAGGTGTCAGTAGAAGGCGTAGCGGTGGCTGAAAGTGACAGAGATAAAGAGTATTTTTCGTTATCCGGATTAAAGATTAGCTCCAAAGAATGTCTTGGGAAAGGCAGCGTATATATTTTGAAGACTCCAAAGGGGAGTTCTCGAATGATGAATTACTAATTAGGACCCCGTTTATAAACGGGGTTTTAATTAAATCCTCCTATTTTTCTTATAATTTTAATTACATGAATGATATTTTTGGAGCTAATGCTACTATTTGGAATTGGATAGCCGCCATTGTTGATCTTTTGATCATCGGCATCTTTGTCAATTATGCTGTGAGATGGCTGTATGACCGAATGGGATGGAAACAAAAGTAACACTGTCTTTCTTAGACAAAAGAACATAAGGACATAATTTTGTGCTTTTGTGCTTCTGTCTTTTTTCAGACATAAGGACATAAGGACATAAGGACATAAATATATGCTTTTGTATAGGATCTAACGTTATTAATCAAATAAACAAATCAGGATAGTATGACTTTTACAGATTGTTTGATCTCGATACTTCAAACGTACGTAGGTTGCTGCACACTTCTTGTGACGTTTATGCTGCTGGTAAAAATATTCACTGCTAAGCGTCGTAAATCGGAATGAATTAAGAGCCCGTTTACTAAGAACTGTTAAAATTTCATTTTGATCGAATATCAACGATAAAACGCCCATATTTTGGCCAGTTTCGATCTTTTCATCGGTCACGATGCCCGCATCGCTCCCTCTTCAAAAATCGAAACTGCCTCAAAATCTGTACATTTTCTCGTTAACATTCTTTAGTAAACTGGCTCTAAAATATAATATTCTCCATGGCAATGGTGGCGTGAAGGTAGCAGGTATTATCGCGAATAAGACGCGTGTATAGCCCGCGTAGCGCGGGCTATACCTCCGGCTCTTGTTTATTTCAATTTTCGCAGTGTCGGAGAAGGATATAGAGTTGGAGATGCGTAGGCATTGGATTGAATATGAAAGAAAAGTGTACCAAATTTTGAGAAAAATTTGGATGTAAATGATATATTTTATAAATTTGCGG
>JAIDYR010000016.1:7267-29203 GCA_029057985.1 Muribaculaceae bacterium
TAAGTCAAAGTGCCTATGGCACCGCGAACCGGCCAAGGGCCGACATTCGCTCTTTGCTTACGCGCGAATTTTTATAAATTTGCGGTAAGTCAAAGTGCCTATGGCACCGCGAACCGGCCAAGGGCCGACATTCGCTCTTTGCTTACGCGCGAATTTTTATAATTTGCGGTAAGTCAAAGTGCCTATGGCACCGCGAACCGGCCGAAGGCCGACATTCGCTCTTTGCTTACGCGCGAATTTTATAAATTTGCTTAATCTATACTAACCGCAGGAAATTTGACAAGCATCTTTTTCTCCGTCTCTGACCGTATTATTGACCGGCATGAGATAATCGTGATGTGGTCATCGATACCGGCGTCTGCTCTTACATCTAAAGAAACGATAGACTATGCCTTACCAAATTACAATAGGACGAAACAACGATAATAAGTTTGCTATTCCTTCCGATCCGAAAGTCAGCGGGCAGCATGCCGTGCTGATAGTACACGATAATGGAAAACTCGAATTGATAGACAATGAGTCGCTCAACGGCACGTTTATCTACAACGGCCATCAATTCGTGCGTATCCAACCCAAACAAAGTTATCCCGTCACACCCGACTCTATGATTCAGCTCGGTCCTGACACTCGCTTCCATGTGCGTCGTCTAGTCCCTGGAATTGGTGGAGGCGGCGGAGGAGTGTCTAAAAAGCCCCAGCCTCCCAAAGTTGATATCTCATATCTTCGCAATGTCTACATTGACTATCAGGAGACTAAGATGGATCTTGACTCAAAGATTACTGCCAATTCATCTCTTCGCGGCCTGACAATCGTGGTTTCCATCCTTGCGGGCGGAGGCGGCGCGCTTCTTGCCAGCGCTCTCGGATTTGAGAAAGAGAATGAATTTGTGAAGTGGATTTTCGGAGGTCTTCTTGCGATAATCCTGATAGGGATTCTGCTGACACTCGTCAATTCCCGCGACCGCAAACTTAAGCGTCAACTGAGAGAGAATAATGAGAAATTTGCCGTCAAATATGTATGTCCGAAATGTAGATTCCCTTTCGGACAGAAGATTTATGAAAATATATTGGCAGAAGGGTGTTGCCCGAAATGTAAAACTAAATTCTATGAGACTCCGAGACATTAAGACGAAAGGGCATCTCATCTTCGGGACCCTACTGGCCATCCTGGCGCTATGCATAGCGATTCCCGCTTCGGCGCAGAAGACTTATATCGTATGCGTCGGACTTAACGTCTACGACAATGGCGAGAATCCTCTTCCATGCTCGAGCAATGATGCGCGAGGAATTGCCCACTTCTTCAATAATCATAAGAATACGGACGTCTTCATGCTTCTCGACAGCAATGCCACACGAAGCCACATCCTTAAGGTACTCAAGCAGCAATTTGCCAAGGCCGGCCCGAAAGATGAGATTATTTTCGCCTATAGCGGTCATGGTTTCGACGGAGGCATTTCATGCTATGATACAAAGAATGTGGTATGGTCGACAGAAGTGCAGGACATAATGAGGGCTTCGAAAGCCGGGCGCAAGGTAATGTTTATGAATGCATGCCATTCGGGTTCTTTCAAGAAGAAAAATCCCAATCGGCAGCGCGACTATAAGAGCAACAAATCGGATGTGATGCTCTTTATGAGCAGCCGGGCCGATGAATATTCCTGGGAGCGTACCGACATGAAGTATTCCTATTTCTTCAATAATCTTCTGAAGGGACTGATGGGTAATGCCGATGCAAATAATGACAATAAGGTTACTGCCCGCGAACTTTTCAACTATGTCTATACCGGAGTCCTGAGCGATACCCGCCAGGTGCAACATCCTCAGATGTTTGGCAAATTCCCGGACAATATGGTCATAGTCGATCTCAACTGACGCAATAAGGTACTATATGGATATCAAGATAGCGTGTCCGACCTGCGGACATAAATATAATCTGAAGGCTCCAAATCCTACCGCTTTGGCAGGCCGGACCTTCACCTGCCCCAAATGTAATAATTCCGCTCCTTTCGGACAGATATTGCAGCGAGCCGGGATAACAGTGCCTTCGCCGGCGGCGGGACAGCGTCAAGGAGCGTCGCCGGGAGCGCATCCCAGCACGAATCTTGGCGGAGTCCAACAGGGCCCGCGGACCATGCCTCATCATGGATATTCCGGGGGCGCGAAGACAATGGCTCATTCAGGGAATCCCTCTCATGGAATGTCGGGGATAGCTGACCCGGTCGGTTCGACTCAATACTTCGGCAATCCGGCAATGGGCGCAGTGCCTGCAAAACAGTGTTATCTCGTCATTCGGGAGACGGGGAGGGCGATCCCCCTGAAGCCCGGACAGTATATTATGGGTCGCGACAGCAGCGACTCCGGTGCTACCATGCGTATCGCTCCTGACCCGTATATGAGTCGGCGGCACGCCCATCTCTCCGTAGCGGTCGGGGTCGACGGGATCATGAGGCTTACAATCACCGGAATGAATTCTCAGAATGATATCTTTATCAATAGTTGCAGGCTATATCCGGGTGCTTCAGCGGCGATCAATCCCGGAGATGAGATATTGCTTGGAATGACCAATCTGAAGTATGTCGTTAAGTGATATCTTCTATCGCGGGTCGACGCGAAAAGGGGGGACATGCATAGTTGTCCCGGGAACGGGACGGCAGATGGATCCGGATTCTTCAGAAGCCGGAGGCTACGATGGCGCTCCGGCGAGCCCTGCCTGCGAAACTCAAAGTCCAACCCGCAATGTCGAGGTCGCTCTCCAAGACCGTCCGCTTGTCGGAGTCATGATGTCGGCTTCCGCCGACGGGATGGGAGAGATATTCCCGATATATCTCGGTAAAAACACTATCGGACGCGGCGAAGATTGCGATGTAAAGCTCAATGAGGCGACTGTCTCGCCTAATCATGCGGTGATACTCGTGCGCTCAGCCACAGATGGATACGGGCAGATCATGCTCACAGCCACTCTGACTGACTATTCCTCCGATTATGGTAGCAACGTAGATGGAGTGCAGGCTGATTATGAGAAACTGATTCTTCATAACGGCTCTACGCTGCGCATCGGCCGAGGATATGTCCTCACCCTCTATCTTTTCAATCCCTGGATAGCGGGATTCGGTAAAAATCCGGTCTTTATGCCGGCTGAGGATTTCCCGTTGCCGGCAGGCAAGGGGAATCATTCTGGCGGTAAGGGAGACAAAGAAGAAATCCTGCGGAACTCCGAAGCGGAAATCGGAGCAGGCGTCGTAGGCGAGGCGGATGAGTTCTCATTCTATGGCAGGACGGTAGATCCCGCCGGCAGGGTCGATCATGCGCATGCCGAGACTGTCAGCGACCGACGGAATTTTTATAATGAGGCTACAGGCCGGAATCCTGACGCTGCGCCGGGGACCGTAATGAAATAGAGAGATCCAAAATTCAAAGGACTTTAACCAAAGACCTAAATCTTATAACCTATAACCCAATAACCCCTTAAGTTTCGCTTGCGAAACTTAATAAGAAAAATACCGATGAAAAAAATTATCATAGGCCGCTCGCCGGATTGCCATATCCGCATTAAGGATGATTCAGACAAGATAAGCCGCCGCCAGGCCGTCATCGAAGTGTCGCCTTTCGGAAAGATGATCATTCACGACACAAGCTCTAACGGCACTTTCGTAAATGGCAAACCAGTAGAGAAACCTAATGGTACTCCAGTCACCCGGGCCGACGTTGTCGATCTCGCTCACGTGATGAATCTTGATTGGTCGCTCGTGCGCGATCCTTACCGCGGTATGAAAATAGCGGTCGGAATATTCTGTTTGGTTCTGGTTGCTCTGGGAGTGTTTTACTTCATATATGCCGACACGCTTTTCGAACGTTCCGACAAGAATCTTCCGGAGAAAACTATCGTTGTGGATTCATTAGATGAGGATTCCCGGGTTGCGGATGAGACTACAGATTCGATTGCTGCTCCGGCTGCCAAGAGTAGTGCTAAAAAGGCGGCTGCCCCCAAGCAGAAAAAGAATCCCAAGAACACTGACAGCGTCAAAGAGGATCCCCGGAAGAAAGTGCCAAATCTGCCCGATGTCCGTCCTAAGCAGGATGGAAATCCCAACGGGATCGACAATGAGGGGATCAAACCAAAAGATCTTACTCCATCGCGCGGTAACCGCAGCATGAAAGAGGAAAAGAATAAGTGATTAATGATTTGAAAATTACGTAGTTGGAATTTTTTTTAATTTTCGGTGATAGATATATTGGGAAAGTCTGTCTTTATCTACGTAAACCAACCAAGAAATAACAAAAAATAAATAACCTCCCTTGCCGGGACCCTCCACTCCGACAGTCGAAGAGAACGGCAGGCTATAAAACCAACAAGCCATTATGAATAACGATTTTCAGGACTATCAGTTAGAAGACATGGAAGACAATGCTGTCAATAAGAGCAATAACTTCAAGAAAGCTGCCGTCATCGGCGGCGCAGTACTCGGAGTGGGTGGCACGGCGGCCTACGCGGCAACCAAGCTTGCAAACGGCAATGAAGCCGCAGCAGAGACTGACGACGAATTGACTTCAGAGGATCTTATGGACGGCGCAAATGCAGGCGCTATTGATTCCGAGGTCATCGAGGAGACTACAACTACCGCTCCCGCAACTGAGGAAGTTCATCATCACCACCACCACTATCACGATGAAAACGTCAAACCCGCGCCCGCTGAAGTAGATCCCGAAGTGACAGTTGAAGAGACAGGCATCATCTATGACGAGGAAGGCAATGTTGTCAGCGTCTTTGACCGCGGCACAATCGATGGCAAGGACTTCACCGTAATGGACACAGACGGCAACGGATATGCCGATAAAATCGGCTACGACGTCAACGGCAACGGCATCTACGAGGCTGACGAAATCGCAGATATGGACAATCGCAGCTATCAGATGGGTCAGGGACAGACTTTGGGTCAGTATGTGCAGGACAGCGAAGGCAACCTCTACGTGCTTACCGAGCCCCAGCCCTTCAATGACGCTAACGATCCCAATAGCGAGGGCTTCGCTCAGAATGAATCCGATGAGAAGATCCATAATGACTTCATCGACGAAAAGAATGACGGTCAGTTTGACGACGTAGCCCGCAATAATCCTGACTATAACAACAACTACGACCACGACTATGGCACTGCTCCCGAAGAGCCCCATGCAGGTCTGGCCTACGTAGACGACGTCACAGAGGATGAAACTATCGTCAACGACAATCTCGCTTATGCCGACATGAATCCTTCACTGCATGAAGAGATCGACGGCGACGTTGATTTCATGGTTGAGGATAGCTACAGCGAAGTTGCTTACGAAGAACCCTCCTATGATGAGCCCTCCTACGAAGCTACCGACGACCTCGCTTCCAATGACTACAGTGACGATGCATCTTTCACTGACACAGTAGATTTCGTATAATAAAATTTTCCTGATTCACCAATTCGGATCCCGGTCGGACGGCCTTTACCTTCCGGCCGGGACAAACTCATAAAGAGACCCATGCAGAAGAAACAATGTCCTAACGGCCACGTATACGATCCCAGCATTTACGGCGACAGTTGCCCCCTTTGTCCTCCCGGCACCCAACCCCCGGCAGGCGCTTACGATACTTCCAGTCCCAAGACCCATCTTGCAGGAGTAGGCGCCGCACCGCAACCCGCAGCTCCTCAGCCGGCACCCAATCCTATGAAGACCCAGTTTGGCGGGGCAGCTCCGCAGCCCGCAGCTCCTGGAGGAATGAAGACTCAATTCGGAGGCGCTCCTCAGCCGCCTATGCCAGGCAAGCCCGCAAGCGGGAATGACGCGAGCGGCGCTACGCGAGTGCGACCCGAGGAGGCGACTCCCAGAGGAGGAGGCCGCACTGTCATCCGCCATGCTCCCGGATTAGGCACTCCGGCTCCTTCGGAGCGCAAACTTGTCGGATTCCTTGTCACATACAATCGCAATCCGGCCGGACGCGCTTATAATATCTATGAAGGACGCAATTATGTAGGGCGTGATGCTTCCTGCGATATCTCCATTCCTGACGATGGCCAGATGTCGGGCAAGCACTTCTCTATTCTCTACCGTAACGCCGACGGAAAATTCAAATTCCGCGATGAGCAGTCGACCAACGGCACCTTCATCAACAAGGAGCTTCTTGACGACGGCAATCTTCAGAACTACGATATCATCCGCGCCGGCGGCACTCTCTTTATATTTATCGAGATTCCCCGCATAGGCTAAAACCATATCCGGATTTCGGCATCGGCAGAGATTGCAGACGATGCCGAAATCCAATAACTGAATGACATACATGGAACAGAATTATATCATAGCCAACCGCACGGATGTCGGCGCTACACGCGAGGTCAACGAAGACTGCATGGTGACGTTTGACTCTCCCAACGGCAGGGTAGTCGCTGTCTGCGACGGCATGGGAGGGCAGGCCGCCGGAGACGTGGCAAGCAACCTCGCCTGCGATATTATCCGCGACATTCTGGAGAACAATACCTTTACGACTCCGACCGAAGCCATCACCCGCGCCGTATTGGCCGCAAATCAGGGTATCCTTCACCGCGCTTCGACTGATCCCAACCTTCAGGGTATGGGAGCCACATGCGTCATCGTCATCATCAAAGATGGCCTGGTCTATTACGGATGGGTCGGCGACAGCCGCATCTATTACTATAGCAACGGGATACTCAACCAGATCAGCAGAGATCAGAGCTATGTGCAGCAACTCGTCGATGCAGGGCAGATCACGGCGGAAGAAGCCGAACATCATCCGCAAAAGAATGAGATAACTAATGCGCTCGGACTCGATGGTATGACTCCTCCCGAACTATGTGCGGCTCCGTTGACTCCGGAAGCGGGTTCGATACTTATGCTCTGTTCCGACGGTCTGAGCGGGATGGTGGGCGACGCGGGGATGCAGCAGATCCTCGCTTCGCAGGGTATGACCCTACAGCAGAAAACGGAGGCTCTCGTGGCGGCTGCCAATGCGGCCGGAGGCCTTGATAATATCACGGTGCAGCTTATAGAGTTTACCAATCCCGCATCGGCAGGCGCACAGTCATATTCCGGTATGGCTCCCGCCCGCGCTGCCGCAATGAAAGATATACGCCGCAGCAACCGCATGATGACCTATATAGGCATCGTTCTCGTGCTGATTATCGCTGCGGTAGCCATAGGAATGTGGCTCGGCAAGGGGAAAACCGAATCTGAGGCAAAAGCCACTCCTCAGGCAGAATCGACCCGGACAATGGAGGATGATCGCTCTAAAGTCAAGCCCAAACAGAATGTAGTAGCCCCCGCAGCTGAAACTCCGAGGCAGAACGCACCCAAGCAGAGTACTGCGCCCAAGCAGACTGCACCTTCTCAGAAATCAACTCCCAAAGCGCAGACTCAGCAAAATCCGAGGACAACAAATCCCGGTACTAAGTCCAACTCAAATAAGAATGCTGAAAATGCCGTAAAGCAACTTCAGGGAGGGGGCAAAAAATCTCCTATCCCTAACTCGGATAGTAAGAAAAAAGAGGATAGTAAGAAAAAAGAAGAAGGGCTTACTCCGAATAGTCCAAAGTCTTCGATGAAGAAGGAGATAGAACAATAAGTCAGGGATTCATGCGAACAATAGGACAATATAGAGTTGATGACAAGCCGATCGGTACGGGCGGCATGGGCCAGGTCTTGCGTGGCGTTGGCCCTGACGGTACTCCCGTAGCTATCAAGGAGATCCTGCCGCAGTATGTCTCTGATCCGGAATATCGTCAGCGAATCGAACGAGAGATCCTCTTCCTCATGCAGTTTGACCATAGGAGTGTAGTGAGAATCTACGATCACTTCGAACTCGATGGAAAACTTTACATAGTTATGGAGTTGGTCGATGGCCTTAACCTTGAGGATTTTGTCAATAAAAACGGGGCTATACCCTGGCAGCAGTCTTTGCGCTTCATGACCAATATCCTTGATGCTATGGATCATGTCCACTCTAAGGGTGTGATCCATCGCGATATCAAGCCCGGCAACATTATGATCCGTGAGAACGGCGAGATTTGTCTGCTCGACTTCGGGGTTGCAAAATCCGAAAGTCTGCCCGGAATGACCGGCACCCAGACAGTACTCGGTTCCATTATCGGCACCGACGGCTATATGTCGCCCGAACAGGCCGGGGGACTGACAATCAACTACCGCGCCGATATATATGCATTGGGGTGCGTGCTCTACTTTATGTTGACCGGTCGGCATGCCTACGCGAAACTCAGCTCCGATTACGAAACCCAATATGCCATCCTCAACAAGCCCTTCCCTAAAGTTTCCGATGTAAAGGCAGGAATTCCTCTGAGTGTAGAAAATGCCATATCCAAGGCAGTAGACCGCAATATGACGGCCCGCTACGATTCCTGCGCGGAATTCCGCGATCGCCTGCTGCGCCTTCTCAACGGAGGGACAGAGGTCGGCACCCGCACCCACGGGCAGAATATCTCTCTGACCATCGGACGCGAGAATTGCGATATTCCCGTTGATCCCAACAATACCCGCATTTCCCGCCATCATGCTACGGTCACCCGAAAGCAGTTTACCGGCGGCGTCTACTATGTCTTCACCGACAACAGCAGCAACGGCACTCTGATCAACGGCATGGTCTATACTAAGGGAATGTCATATAATATCAGAGCCGGGGAGAACCCGGAAATCCTATTGGCCGGAGAGCCGACCGCCCGACTTGATATTCAAGACATAATGCATCGGCTCGACCGGATTGCGAATATCGCCAACGGAGAAGTCGAAGGAGGAGGGTCTGCTGCAGGCGCAGGAGAAGAGGGCGCAGTGCCGCCCGGCGACAAGCATTTCGCCAAATATTCCGATGCCGACTCTCTGGGGCAGGCTTTTAAGAATGTCTTCAATAACTATGCCAATTTCAAGGGGCGTGCCGGCAGGGGCGAGTATTGGTGGTGGTTTCTCTTCAATGTCTTCGTAGGGATTCTTTTCAGCGTCATCTTTATCGCCACTGACTTCGATATGAATGTCTTATATGTCACGCCGATATGGTCGCTCGTCACTCTGATTCCCAACTTGGCGGTAGGAGTCCGTCGATTCCATGATATCGGTAAGAGCGGAGGACTTTTCTTCCTGCTGACGTTACTCAGCGGCTTTTTCGTGCCGGCGATATTCCTCATCGTCTTCCTATGCCGGAAAGGGGATCCGCTCATGAACAAGTATGGCCCCGGATCTTCGATGGCGCGTGGCGCGATGCGCGGATAATAGCTATAATTAATAGTTAATAATTAATAGTTAATAGTTAAGGCGGATCGAGCTTTGATAACCGCATAACCGAATAACCACGAAGTTAAAATGATATCTAACAAACGGATACTCAACTATGATGTCATCAGCCTGATTGGCGAAGGAGGCATGGGCCGGGTCTATCTGGCTCAGAATCCGGTAATCGGGCAGAAAGTGGCTATCAAGGTACTGCATCCTCACTATGCTTCAAATCCCGAACTGCGCGCACGCTTCCGTCAGGAAGCCGTGATGCTGAGCGAGATGAATCATCCCAATATTGTCAAATTCCTTAACTTTGTCGAAAACGAAGAGGGAGTTTTTCTGATAATGGAATATGTGGACGGCATGAGTCTCGATGAGTTTATTCATAAGAAGAATGGCTTGATTATCGAATCGCGTGCGATCCCATTGATGACCAAACTCCTTTCAGCTCTCAGCTATGCGCATCAGCGAGGGATCGTACACCGCGATATCACTCCCAAAAATATTCTCATCGACAAGAGCGGGACTCCGAAGATTCTCGACTTCGGAATAGCGCAGATCCTGTCGGACGTGGATCGCGACAAAGATATCGCCCAGAAGGGTGGAGCTACTCTCTATGTGAGTCCGGAGAGAGTCCTCGACCGTCCGATCGATCAGCGTGCGGATATCTACTCCTTAGGCGTAGTCATGTACGAGATGATGTCAGGACGTTACCCCTATGATCCCTCGCTCAAGCCTATGGAGGTCAAGGAGAAGATTCTTAAGGAGCCGCTCCCCAGGCTGAAAAATTCCTATCAATACGTCTCCGACCGATCGCAGAAAGTAATCGACAAGGCGACGGCCAAGAATCCTTCTGCGCGTTATGCCAACTGCGCGGAGATGCTTGCCGATCTGCAGGGGGATGGAAAACCCCAGGCAGGGGGTCGCGTGCAATCAGGTGGTAAAAAAGGGAGCGGGATTCCGTCATGGGTGGTCTGGGCAATAGGCGCGGTTGTCATAATCGCAGCAATAGGCGTCTTCGCCTATTGGAAGTGGGAGAACCGCGAATTGCCGGTAGTCGCTACATTTTACGAAGAATTCGAGGATGTCGACAATCTGCCGGTCGGCTCAGAGCCTGTAGAAAAAAACCGGATGGGTGATCTCGACAATTATTACCTGATAGAGACGCAAGGCGACCGGGTCCTGAGTATTACAAGGGTAGATGCCGACGGAGACATGGTCGACGAAAGAATTGAGGTCGTCGAAGACTCTCTGCCTTCGCAGTTCATCCGGATTGAATTCGGATATGACGAGGCCGGGGATCTTGCAAGTCGCAATTATCTTGATTCAGAAGGGGAGACACTTCTGAAAGTGAAATATAAAAATGGAGAAATAATTGAAATCAAAAAACCATAAAAGCATCATGAAAAAGATCAAAGCCATTCTTCTTGCAGTCGCTGTATTAGCGGGATGCATGGGTGTATCGGCAAAAAAAGCCTGGGGTGTAGTAGAGCGCAAGGCGCAGACCGAGGTGCAGAACTATCTCAAGGCCCAGGGATTTGAAACTGAAATAGATGATGAAGATCACGCTCTTCTGTTCCGTCAATCAGGGATCGTCTATTGGATCACATTCGAGAGTGATAATACGGGAGGCGGAGTTCTCTATACGCTCCATCGCACTCCTATCAAGCTTATCAAGGATGGAGACAGCAAGGATAAAATCAGCCGCATCACTGACGTGATGGCGGTCGCTTCCAACATTCAGAATAAGGAATATGCCTATAAGACCTACGCTGTCAGCGGACGCGCATATATAGAATTCCCGATCTATGCCTCTACTCCTACGGATTATATCAAGCAGCTTCGCAATGTGCTGGAGTCGATGGAGAATGCACAGAAGGATTACCAGGCTTCTTATAAGCAGGCGGAGCAGCAGGTGGATTCCCTGCGCAGATACTGGAGCAGCAACGATCCGGGACTGCTGGTGCTTCCGCAGGCAGCCGCCGATAAGGCATATCATAAGGGTCTTCTGACACTTCAGAAAGTGACTGTCGGCAGCGTTGACGCCAAGGGACAGACACTCGTGGACTTTGAGGGAATGATGAAGAGAGACCTTATGAAATTTATCGTAGAGAAGGTCACAGTTACTGCAAAGACTTCCGGCGAATATCTTATCGGAGTGAAGATCTATAACCCCCAGAACCGTCTTATTGTCTCTGCAAAGGGTCAGGAATATACAGTAAGCCAGGAAGTAAAGATATCCAAGGCTGAGAAAGAGCAGACTTTCACGTTGCCCGTATTCGGCACTGAGGATTCCAATTTCTGGATGCCCGGCGACTATCGCATAGAGGTATATGGCAACGGAGAGCAGATCGGCCGCAAGACATTCAATATCGATAAGTAATTCCGGGGTCTCCCTGCGAAACTTAAAGGGATAAAATAATAACGAAAATGAAATTTACGCGTTTATATACAGTTTTATTGGTTGCGGTCTGCGTCTTAGGCGTTGCGCTGACAGGGTGCAAGAAAGAGCCGACCGAGGCTGAGAAGGCACAGATTCAGCTTGCCAAAATGGTAGATGAGATGGAATTGCCGAGAAAAGTGCCCGGAGCGACCTTGACGAAAGTGACTTATGACGACAATGTCATGACATATAGTTATGAGGTTGCGGCCGATACTCTGGCTGCTCTAAAGCAAGAAAAGCTCAAGGAGCGGACCCTCAATAATCTGCGTGGCAGTATGGGTTCTCTTGTATCAAAAATAATCAAGGCTGATGCCGATGTAGTCTATATCTACTACAATGGTTCAGACTCTCTGAAATTAAAATTCACTGCTGATAATATCAAAGGTGAGGATACTGCTGATGATACCAAAGGTGAAGAATAAACAATATTGAAAGATGGATCAGCCGCTATTTGAAAATATCAGTCATCCTGACGGCATCGTTGGTGCGGTCGCTTCCCGTATCGGGGGGCGGGGTGAAAATCAGGATTCATATCTTGTAGGCGAGACTCCATTGGGGCTTTTCGTCATTGTATGCGATGGAATGGGAGGGGGACCGGCAGGCAAGACGGCGTCGCTTCTTGCTTCGCGCACTATGGCCGATTATGTCGCCAACTGTCAGCCGGATTATGATCCTGCCCGTGCGTTAGGGGAGTGTGTCGTAGCGGCTAACAATGTCCTGACGCAAGCTACAGTCGAGAATCCTGCGTTGAAAGGGATGGGCACCACCTGCGTCGCTCTCCTCATCCGTGGGGGTAAGGGCTACGTTGTCCATATCGGCGACAGCAGAGTCTATCAACTTCGCAATGGCCAAATCGCGTTCCGCACGGCCGACCATTCATTTGTAGGGGATTGCGTCCGCCGCGGCGAGATGACGGAAGAGGAGGCCCGCACCAGCAACTTCTCCCACGTCATCACGCGCGCAATCGGCGGAGCGCCGACAATTGAGCCGGAGGTAGATGTCGTCGAGGTTAATGCAGGCGACCGGTTTGCGTTGATGTCCGACGGCATATGGGGAGCGATGCCCGAGCCGCAGCTTGTCGCCGCCCTCTCGCAGGCCGATCCCGTAGCTGATATTGTCAACGAGGTCTCCATCAGTGTCGACAACATGGGGCTTCATAAGGGGGGCGGACATGACAATCTGACCTTAGCTTTAGTCGAGGTGACTGATGAAGCTTTACATACGGGATTGCTGACTCCGGCCACGGATGAATCCGCGGAATGGGCCATCTCGGATTCAGAGGACAGCATAGGAGGCTATGTAATAGAAGATGACAGCGAACCGATCCCTCAAAATTCTCACCGATCCCATCCCCGCGATTTGAACGGGGATGGGGATCGGAAAATAGCCGGACGTACACTCGCAGATAAAGTTGCTGCTCAGCAAGCGACTAAAGCTGCGAACAATCAGGTTGTCGCAGGAGGCAAGGGGGATGCAGGCGTGACATCGCAGGCTGTAGAGCCGGAAAAATATGATGGTGACCTGAAAATCGATGCCAAAGATAATCAGGCCAAAACGATGGGGACAAACCGTTGGAAACCTTACTTCTGGGTTCTTGCGGTAGTGTTGTTGTGCCTTATAGGCTGGAATGTATGGAGCCATTTCAGTAAGTCCGACGCAAAGCCGGAAGAAGTGGTAGCCAAAAATGAATCCGACAGTCTGACTCCTCAGGAGGCGGCAGAAGCGCTTGTAGATTATCAGGACGGCAGTCAGGCTCCTGCTCCAAACGCAGGCCAACCTGCTCAACCTGTTCAGCCTCAGAATCCCGCGTCTCCTCAATCTCCTGAATCTCCTGCCGACCCCAAGAAAGATCCGGCCGCAGTAGCCGATGCTCTTAACGCGATAGGCAAGGATAATCAGAATAGTCAGGAACTTGCCAGACACGAGGCTAACGAAAATACGCAGAAAGAAGAGCCCAAGATCAAACATGATAACGCTCAGATACAGGATATCCTTAATAAACTTGCAGCTCTTAAGCAGAAATATCCGGATCAATTCCCGTATAAAGATCATGAAAAGGAATTCACGCAACGTCAGAAATCCCGTGAAAATCAGATTACTCAAGTTATCAATGCTCTGAATAAGTATAAGCGTGAGGTAGACGCCAATAAGAAGAAAGAGATAGATATGATAGTATCCGGACTTAAGAATAGCGATGCCAAGTATATCGATAAAAATTTTTCGCAGCCGACCGGAGATGCAATCAGTGCTATCAATCGCTACATGGAAAGAATCAGTAAGCTATAAATCTTAAGATAAGGTTTTGATAATTCAGAGGGTGAATCAGGAGGAATTTTGCGGAATCAGTTGGGAAATTTGGTCGATTGGGAAGAATTTGCTATTTTTGTTGGAATTATTGGAGGATGGGATAGGAGCAAGGTCCGGATTATCGGACAGTCGCCCGAGCAGAGGGAAATCAAACTAACTTACAACTAAGGCAATCCGATGGCGATCATACGTCTGCAAGGCCGGCAGGAAAAGGAAGCCGGAATATATTATGAAGTAGATTCTTCTTCAAAGACTATTGGAGAAGGAGGAATGGGGCGTGTCTATAAAGGTACGTGTGTCAACACGCGCACCGGAGAGACCCGTCCCGTGGCAATAAAGTTCCTCTATATGGATCTTCCGGAGCAGGCTATAGAGCGTGCGAGGAGAGAAGCTTCCATACGCCTGCGCAATGATCATCTCATTGAAATGCTCGGTTTCTTCGAGACGGATGAAGACCGCGACGGAAAGATCATCAAGCATTACCACGTCGTCAGCGAATTGCTCCATGGAGTGTCGCTGGCCGATATAATTCAGGGTAAATGCGTAGATCCCAACGGAGTGGATGTTGCCTACGCGCGCCAGCTGATGAATGATTTCCAGAAAGATCCGGATCACTTCGCAAAGACAGTGATCAAAGGTGTCTTAAAAGGGCTTCTGGCGCTTCACGATGCCGGATACATACATCGCGATATCGACCCGTCAAATATCTTCGTCACCGAAGATGAAAAAATAAAACTGATTGACTTCGGCATATGCAAGCAGCTAAAGCAACTGACGACCAACGACCGGCAGTTGACCGTAGCCGGGTCATTTATGGGCAAACCGGAATATGCCTCTCCCGAACTTGCCCTCGGCGACCTTAAGCATCAGAACCGCACGTCGGACATATACTCGATGGGAGTGTTGCTCTATCAATGCCTGACCGGTAATGTCCCCTTCGAAGGGACACGTTTCGACATTCTCGACAAGCAGATAAAAGAGAAACTCCCCCTGCAGAAGATTGCCAATAAAAAACTGCGCAATATAATTGCCAAGGCTACCGACAAACGACAGGAATTACGCTACCAGACAGCGGCCGAAATGCTTGTCGATCTCGAATCGCTTGACGTGAAGAGGGCGGCAAGTCCGGCGAAGAAGAAAGCTATTCTGATGTGGAGTATAGCAGGAGCTATAGCAGTCATCGGCGCTGTGGTCGGATTTCTGTTTTACCGCAATCATGTCGAAGAGCAGGCCATCGCTCTCAAAGAGAAGAATTATATCGACTCGCTGCAGAATGTAGTGACTGTCGGAGTGGCGAAAGCCGACTCCCTGACCAAAATCGGACTTGCCCATGACGAGGGCTACGATGCCGCATTGGTCGAGGCTAAGGAATATTTCAATGAGGCGGCTGACGCTACCCAACTGATTAAGGATAAGGGCGCAGTCCCGGCTGCCAAGATCAATGCCACCCGGCGTGAACAATGCGATAACGCTCTGAAGAGCGCATATTCCGAACTGACGGAGAAGGCTGCCCTTATAGCGGCTGATCCCGATCCGGAAGTCAGGGCTGAAGCTGACGTATTCACCAAGCGTGCGAGTCTGATTGAAAAAGTCCTTAAAAAATAATCTCCTCAAAATTCTATATTCTTCCCAATTTACAGCGATATGCGACATTTCATAAAGCGAGTAATTTCCATAATCTGCGCAATGATGCTTTGCGTGGTTGCTGCCAATGCGCAATCATCCGGTGACAAGCTCTATAATCAGGGGCTCGCATTGCAGAAGACTATGACAAAATCAGCCCAGAATCAAGCAATCTCAAAATTCCAGTCGGCCAAGAAACTCTATGACTCCGCCACCAAGAAGAAGCAATGCGATGACGCTATCGCTGTCAGCAGAGGGATCATCAGCAGTCTCGGATCAAGCGGAAAATCCGATAAAGGATCGGGCGGAAACACATCAAAGAATTCCGGCTCGGGAAAGCAAAAGACAATGCAGCATGAGCAGCAGGCAGCCGCTACGCTGAGTCTCAGCAACCGGGTTTTCCATCCCGGACAATCGGCCGCTGAAATGGAAATTTCCGTGACTACGAATCAGAAAGAATGGAGCGTAGCTCCGATAGCTGAACGTGACGGAAGCAGTTTTGTGACTGTCGAAAAGGTCGATGACCATATCTTCCGGATCTCAGTACCTTATAATCCGGGATCAGAAGCGCGCACGCAATATGTGCAGGTGACGGCCGGGACGGCTAAAGAGCGTGTGGAGGTTACGCAGATCGGCCGCGAGATCGAACTGATCGCCAATAAGACATCCATCAAAGCGGGTAAGAAATCCAAGACCGAGAAGATAGATGTCAGTTGTAACTCGGATGCTGAATATTCAGACAATTATGGCAATAACTGGCATGTCTATAAGGCTCCCGACTGGGTAAGAGTCGTCGGAGAAGCTCCGAAGAGAGAGGGCGCCGAAGATTTGGGACAGAAGGTTGGAAAGGGTGTCAAGAAGCTATACGAGAAGGGCGCCTCGTTATTTACCGGCGAAAAAGATCAATCGATGATAAAGAGCAAGGCTCAGATCTTTATCGATCCTCTTCCCGATAATATCTCAAGCCGCGACGGGGAGATCGTAATCGAGAGCGGCTATAAGACTTTTAAGATTGTGGTTATTCAGACCCGATAATTTTATGAATATTAGGCAAATACGGTTATAATCTCCCGGATAGTCAGGTGTTTATCGAATTGAAAGTTGCTATTTTAACGTAAAAGATATAAATGTTTGCAAACTCATATACGGGGACTTGGTCCCGGCGTATGATGCTGGCGGTTTTGGTCGCCGGCATTTTCACACTTCCGGCCCTTGCTGAATATGACCCGGATTATTATGCCGGTCTGGAGGGGAAAAAGCGTGAGACCTTGAAATCCGCCGTCAAGGAAGCCGTCAGGTCCCATCGTCAACTCGTCTATATGGATCTGCCTAACTATTGGCAATATTCCGACGTATATCCTGAATTGGTCAATGGAGAGAAGAGATGGTGGGAGATGTATTCGGATGCCGTCTATCTGATCGGGCGCAATCAGAGTGCGAAAGGATCCTTCTCTGCAAATAAGATGCAGCGTGAGCATAGCGTCCCGAAGTCATGGTGGAAGGTCGGCAATGACGTCGAATACACTCCGGCTTATTCCGATATGTGGAATCTTTATCCATCCGATGGTTCAGCCAATATGGCCAAGAGTAATTATCCTTTGGGTATCGTGGGGCCTAATCCGACGTTCGACAACGGAGTGACAAAGGTAGGGCTTCCTGTCTACGGGTATGGAGGCGGCGCTCCGTACGTCTTCGAGCCGGATGACGAATATAAGGGTGATTTCGCCCGTTCCTTCTTCTATATGGCCTGCGTCTATGATGACATATCCTGGCAATCGAGATATTCATGGATGTTTGTCAAATCTCCATATCCCACTCTGCAGCCTTGGGCGTATGAAATGCTTCTGCAATGGGCGCGTCAGGATGGAGTCAGCCAGAAAGAGATAATCCGCAATGATGCCGTCGAGCAATCGCAGGGTAACCGCAATCCATTTATAGATTTCCCGGAACTCGCAGAGTATATCTGGGGGACGCGTACTTCCGAAACTTTCCGAATCTCCGAGCAGGGCGGCCAAGTCACTCCCCCGATCACAGGCGCCCCCGAACTTACGATGCCCGTCAATGATGAATGGCTTGACTTCGGAGAGATAGCCCTGACAGGACTGGGCACGTCATGGCTTGCATTGAGGGGTAAGAATATGACGGCGCCGCTCAGTATCCGCATAGGGGGAGCTGATAAAGATATGTTTTCAATCCCGGTAAGGTCAATCCCGGCTTCTGCAATCAATACTACGGGAGAATATCTTCTTCAGATCCAATATCAGCCTACGTCGCTCGGCGCGCATACGGCCACCCTATCAATCTACGACGGCGGAATGGATTCGAGCGTACGGGTAAATCTCAGGGGGACAGCCATGCCTATCCCGACCCTCTCGCGCCTGACAGCACTTGATCCGCTCGACATCACAGACAGCGGATATACGGCCGTCTGGACAGAATCTCCGGAGACGGTAGATTACTACGTCGTCTACCGTACGCGCTACTACCCCGACGGATCGGAGACAGATCAGCTTGATGCGACGACCAACAGTCTGAAAATCGCCGACCGCAATCCGGCCATCCCGGAGAGCTATTACGTCTGCAGTTCGCGACTCGGTTTCCTGTCGGAGCGCTCTAATGAGGTGATGGTCGAGGCAAGCGGCATTTACGAAATAGATGATGAAGAAAGCGTGCGGATCGCTCCGATGCATGATGGCATAAGAATCCTGACGGATCTCGAAGGGGTTGCTCTTGAGATTTACGATGCGGCAGGTCGACTTATCGATGCTCCCTGCGGGCTGGACCATGGAGACTTTATACCGCTCTCACCGGGCGTATATATCATCATCTCGGAGAGACTCAAACGTCCGGTGAAGATAATCTTGTGATAATGAAATTTCAATCAGACAAATCATGAAACTACTCAAATCAATATTGCTGCTGAGCGCGGCGTTAATAACCGTGACCTCCCGGAGCGCAGTCCCGGAAGGTTACTACGATTCCCTTTCCGGACTGAACGGAAGCGCCTTGCGAAAAGCCGCCAAGGCAAAAGTCAGAAATCATACGGTCATCTCTTACGGCGACAATACGTGGAATGCTTTCAAGCAGACCGACACACGATTCGTCAACGGCCAGAATTGCTGGTGGGATATGTATTCCTACGACAACGTGACGGTAGCTTCCGGTCATCCGGGTATGAATATAGAGCACTCCGTGGCCAATTCATGGTGGGGAGGGACTAAGAATGACGCATATAAGGACCTCTTTCATCTGAATCCATCCAATTCTGATGCCAACTCCCGCAAGAGTAATTATCCTTTGGGAGAGGTGGCTACAGTGAAATGGACTAACGGAGCGACCACTGTGGGAAGCCCGGTAAGCGGACAAGGAGGGGGCAACGGATATGTCTATGAGCCCTGCGATGAATACAAGGGTGATTTCGCCCGTGTCTTCATGTATATGTTTACGGTCTATGACGATCTTAACTGGGATTCATCAAAGGGGTGGATGTTTGACACGAGCAACGTCGATATATTTAAGCCATGGGCAATACAGCTTCTACTGAAGTGGCATCGTCAGGATCCTGTAAGTGAGAAAGAGATTGCCCGCAATGAGGCGATCTATAAAATTCAGGGCAACCGCAATCCATATATTGACTCTCCGGAATTGGCGGAATATGTATGGGGGACTCATAAATCTGAGAAATATCAATATGGCGGAGAGTATGTGCCGGTCGATCCCGAACCTCCGGTCGTGCCGGATCCTCCTGTTGTAGATCCGCAGCCTACGGACGGCGAATGGATCCGCGTAAACTCTATGGCTGATATCAATGCTGTTGATTCTTATATTCTTGTTGGATTGGGAGCTAATTCCAACGTAGCGATGTCGACCGGTCAAAGCTCCAACAAAGCCTACTTCGCTCCTACTGCTGACGTGACAATAGCCGGAGATGCTCTTGTCAATCCTCCAGCCAATTGTGCGATCCTGAGCTTTACGGCCTCGGGAGCCGATTATAGAGCGACAGTGCGTCAGGCAGACGGAGTAATCCTCGGGACTCTCTGCTCGGCTTCCGTCAAGACTCTGAATGTGGCAGATAATCCTTCGGCTGCCGGGACGTCATTCTCTCTTTCCGTCAATAACGGCATCGCCTCTTTGACATTCGACCCGAAAGTAGGCGCCATCTTCTATAATGAATCGGCACCACGCTTCACTACCTATACCTCCAACGGCCAGAAGCCGACAGCCCTCTTCCGCAAATCGTCGACTTCGACCATCGTAGGGGCTTTCGAAACGGAAAATCCCGCGACGACAAGAATCTTTACTCTTCAAGGAATGGAGATCCGCGAGCCGGCAGATAATCTTCTTCCCGGAGTCTATATTTTTGTCGCGGAAGGTAAGCAACCCCGCAAGATCATAATCAAATAGAAATCTAACATCATGAAGACATTTAAAATCCCTGTCGCGACTGCATTAACGTGGACGATAGCTTCCCTTATGACTTTTGCGATACAGGCCACGGATTACTCTTCGCTCAATGGCCTGCAGGGCGCGGCCCTTAAGAATGCAGTTAAGGAAATAGCTCTTCCTCATACCGTAATTTCCTACGGCGACAAGACCTGGGAGGCTTTTGCTCAGGCCGACGTCAGAAATATATGGGACGGCACCAAAATGCGTGAGGCATGGTTTGATATGTACAGCAATCGCCTCGTATGGGTCGAAGGCGGCCATTCCGGAATGAATATCGAGCATGCCGTAGCCAATTCATGGTGGGGCGGCCAGAAGAACGACGCCTATAAGGATCTCCATCATCTGAATCCCTCAGATGCTGACGCCAACAACCGCAAGAACAATAATCCTCTCGGTATCATCGACGGAAAGCCTTCGTGGAGCAACGGGCTGACCAACATAGGGCGTCCTGTCTATGGCAACGGCGGAGGAGCGGCCACTGTCTTCGAGCCGGCAGATGAATATAAAGGTGATTTCGCACGTGCATACTTCTATATCTTCACTGTCTATGATGATATAGCATGGCAGACCGAACCTGCCTATATGTATGACCTTTCGGCATATCCGACCCTGCAGCCCTGGGCTTATGAGATGCTGCTGGATTGGGCTGCAAATGATCCCGTCGATGAGCGCGAGGCTCAGCGTAACTCCATCATCGCAGGAATCCAGATGAATGAGAATCCTTTTGTTGCAATTCCGGGTCTGGCGGAATATGTGTGGGGAGCGAAGAAGAATACACCTTTCAATCTTGCTGAAGCGCAGACCAAGCCGCTGCTTGACCGCCCGGAGGCTCCGGTATTCTCGCAATGGGGCGAGTTCTCATTGGCAGGAGTAAACACGTATGTCGGGAGATGGTGGGATGCTTTTCTCATAGATTGGGTGACATTCGAGAGCGAGTATGCTTACTATTCAATCTCTGATTCCCTCAATCCGGATGCAGAGGAGGAATGGAAACCTGTCTATTTCGGGATAGAGATCCCTGCCGCCAAGGAGGCCGGACAGACTTTGACGATCAAGGCATATACAAGCTGGTATTATGATAGGGAACGGCCGAGTTCAATCTCGACGCTGACTCTTACGGCTGTCGATCCTGCTTCGACCGATTATATGAATGCCCGCTGGCAGAAAGTGACCGATGCTTCCAGGATTTCCTCCGACGGACAATATATTCTGGTGGCCTCGAAAGCCAATGCCGTGATGTCGACTTCTGCGTCGGCTACCTCTTCCTCCGGATATATGGGTGTCGCCGGCAATGTCGATATCAATGAAGACGGTGAAATTACACGCCTGCCCGAAGAAGCGGCTGTCATCGAATTTGTAGAGGCCGGGGGAGGTCAATATTATGTCGAGGTGAATAATCTTCGTCTGGAGCCGGCAGGATTCCTGACTACTCCGGTGGTGAAGAAAGTGGAGCTTTCCGAAGAGGGGATGCCTGCCCTCGTCACACTCTCACCCGAGAAAAACGTCAAGATCAATTTCGGAGCCGAGTATGGCACGCTCCAGTACAACGCTCAGTCGCCACGCTTCAGTGTCTATACATCCAATCAGCAGGCACTTGATCTCTATATGTGTGTGCAGAGCACCGTCTCAGGAGTGGAATGTCCGGCAATTGTGCCCGCCGAGCCCTCAGCCACCCGGATCTTTACCCTCGACGGTATAGAGATTTCGGGCGATCTTCAGAGTCTCCCCGGCGGTATATATATTGTCGTCGACAGCCACGGAGCGCGCAAAGTCGCCAGATAAGAAATAAGACCCCGTTTTATAAAAAAAGCAAAAGTCCGGGCGGCGTATTTTAGAGGACATTTCGCAAGTTGAAGAAGGAGC